>CAYOPA010000170.1:0-1573 GCA_964405625.1 uncultured Bryobacterales bacterium | reverse complement strand
AAGTCGCGGTCCTCCATCCCCTTGCTGGTTTGGGTCCACAGCCAAGTCGTGCGGGACTCGCTCAGAGACGAGTCAAAGAGCTCGCCCAGCGCGAAATAGGCTGTAATGCGGCGTCCCTCGGCGTACTGCGCCACTTCGATCGGAATTGCGGGATAGAGCCGGGAGCCGAGCGCCCAGCCAGCGTCCCCCGAGACCAAACGTACCAGCGACCACGATTCGACTCCGCTGCCGGGACGCGCGACGCGGGCCTGCCTCAGCAACTCAACCTCTTCGTTCTGCTCGAGTTGGTAGATCGTTGGAGATTCACGAAAGGGCTCGAGGTGGACGTTGAGGACGTCAAAGGCCCGCATGCCGCCTTGGGATGGCTCGTCAGCGGCCAATTTGCGGACGCGGCCTAATGAGCCCTTGGTTTCCGCTGAGATGAGCTCGCTTTCGTGGGTCCAGCCAGTCATGCCGCCGACTGTGCGAATACGCACGGAACGACGCTTTCGGCCGACGATTTCGACCGGCGTTCCCAACTCAAGCGAAGAGACGGTCTTGGACCTGGGGGCGAGCTCCGCTCGGATGGGCAGCTCCCTACGAGCGACGAAAGCGATCTCCGCGTTTGGCGCTTCGGGTTTAGCCTGACAGCCGCCAAACAGGCACAAGATCGCCGCGACTACCGCAAGGAGAGCCATTTCGAACCGCTTTTGCAGCGGCCGTCGAAGAACAAACGTTAAGCGCGGCATACCTGCCTGCCTGCGGATCGGGAGCGTTGCGGGGGCGCCTCACCGAGCGCTACCGCCAGCGTACTAGAAAACGACGATGGGATGGTAGGTTCCTGGCAGACGGATCTCGCCGATGGCGACCAAACGGCCGTCGGGCCCGATCGCCTTGATGCGCTTGGCCGGGCTTGTGGCGTGAAAGGACGAAACCTGAAAATCCATCCCGTGGGCGATCCGTCCGGCGGTCGCCTCGTCGATGCGGTGGGCCGGCAGGGCCGGCAGCAGGCGGGCTCCGGGAGATAGCGCTTCTTCCAATCGCCCCTCCGCGGCTAGCGCCTCCAGCTCTTCAAACGTGTACGCCGACTCGATCTCAAACTCGCCCATCGCCGTTCGTCGGAGCTCGGTTACGTGCCCGCCGCAACTGAGCGCCACGCCCAGGTCGTGAGCCAGCGACCGCACGTAAGCGCCCGAGGACGTCCGCATCCGAATTTTGGCGAAGGCGCCGTCGAGGTCGAGCAGCTCGAGCTCATGGATCTCCACGGTCACCGGCTTGAGCTCGACCGGCTGGTTCCGCCGGGCGAGCTTGTAGGCCGGCACGCCCGCTATCTTCTTGGCGGAAATCGGCGGCGGCGTCTGCTCGATCGGGCCGCGAAAAGGCTCCATCGCGGCCTCGAGATCGACGCGCTCAATGGACGGCTCGATAACGGCCCCGAGTGGTTCGCCCTCGCGGTCGTAGGTGTTGGTGGCGAACCCGAAGCGGATCGTCGCCAAGTATTCGCGGTCGTGGCTGAGGAAGAATTGCGACAGCCGCGTCGCCTTGCCGATCACCAGAGGTAGCACGCCCGTCCCCAGCGGATCGAGCGTGCCCA
>CAYOPA010000169.1:0-10415 GCA_964405625.1 uncultured Bryobacterales bacterium | reverse complement strand
CCAAACGCTTCGGAAACTGGCATTCCATCTACACCCGCATGAACCGCTGGTCGAAAAACGGCGTGCTCGACGCCGTCTTTGAAAAACTCCAGCGCGAACAGTTCATTCGGATTCGCGTGGAGGCGGTGTCGTTGGACTCCACCATCGTCAAGGTGCATCCCGACGGCACTGGCGCTTTAAAAAAAACGGTCCGCGGGCCGTCGGAAAGTCTCGTGGCGGCTGGACAACCAAGATTCATCTGGTTGCCGCGGATGCTCGAACGGCCATAACGTTCGCGCTTTCGCCGGGCCAAGATCACGACGCCGCGGACGGTCGCGAGCTGCTCGCCGGCCTGGGGCCGTTGCCCGAACCGCCGGCGCCGCAACCATGTCGAGAGGCTCTTCCGCCGCCTCAAGGTTTTCCGCCGCATCTTCTCGCGCTTCGACAAGCTCGACGTGATGTTCCTTGGCTTTCTTCACTTCGCACTCATTGTCGAGGTGCTGCTATAGTGTTAACAGGGCCTACGTTCCCAGGAGGTCGCCGGGAAGCGATTTCAGGAACGCGCGGAACGGCCGGGGCGTCCCCATGCCGCGCGAAAGGACCAAGCTGCCCTGAAGCATCATGACCGCGCGTTCGGCTCGCGAGCGAGCCGCCCTCTTATCGAAACCGGCATCCATCAGGACCGCCGACAAGGCTGCGATCAACGCTTCGAAGACATGCTGGATGATCTGCGTGAACGGGCCTTCGTGGATGCGCGCCGTAGACAGCATGTTCAGGAGACAGGCTTGGCGCCCTCCCGAGTAGAGCTCGTCAAGCCGCTTCACCATGGCGTCGATTCTGGCGGCAGGCGCTCCGTCCACTCGCAAAGGCTGGAGAATGTTCTCCTCCAGCCAAGCCCCCATATGCTCCAGAACCTCGCGGGCCATCTGTTCTTTTCCTTGAGGAAAGCGGTGATACAGGCTCGCCTTCTGAAGCCCCGCGGCCTCGGCCAGCATCGTCAGCGTAGCGCCCTCGTAGCCGACCTCACGAAAAACCGTGCTGAGTCGCACAATCAGTTCCGCTTCGTCGATTGCCGCTTTTCGCCCCATTAAACTTCCTCCCCCGCAAAATTTCCGAACGATCGTTAAAATTTCTCTTGACGTCGGAGCATCTACTGGCTACTCTCATATTATACCGATCGTTCGGTAATAGTCAAGTCCACGGAAGGAGCGTTAGCAATGTCGAAGACCGCAATCGTGATCTACTCCGACCCCAAGGCTGGAACGGACGAGGCGCTAGGACGCCTGTTCAACGGGCTGTTTCTCGCCTACGAGCTCAAGGAGAAGCAGCAGGAAGTCGTGCTCGTGTTTCAAGGCGCCGGAGTGCGCTGGGCCAGCGAAGTCGCCAAGCCCAGCCACCCGGCGCACACTCTCTACAATGCCGTGAAGGACACCGTGGCCGGAGTCTGCGGCGGTTGCGCCGATGTCTTCGGCGCGACGGACGATGTCAAGGCGGCCGGAGCGCCGCTGATCCATGAAAAGCCGATTCCCGGCACCTCAGGCGTCATCGACCTCTCCAAATATCTGGACGAGGGTTATCGCGTCCTGAACTTCTGATTCAACCGGAACCGTGACCCAAGGCCAGGCGCTGCGTTGCGAGTGCGGCGCCCGGCCGCTCGGTCTTACAGGAGTATGAGATGACGGATCCATATCACTTTGGCGAGCTTGAGATTCAGGAGCGGACGGGCGAGCGCGACAGGGCGATCCTCAATGCTCGGGCGATCGTCAGTCGCATCCCGGAGGGGGCCAGGACTTTCATCGGCAAGCAGCAGTACTGCGCACTGGGTTGGGTTTCTCCCGAGGGCGATGTCTGGTCGAGCTTCGCCGTCGCCGCGCCCGGCTTCGCCGCGGCGGACGAAGCTGGTACGACGCTCGTCATCGACCTCACCGAACAGGACCCCGTCGCCCATTCGATTCCCCCATTTTACGGCCTTTCCGCCGGCGACCACCTGGGCGTTCTCTTCATCGACCTCGCCACGCGGCGGAGGCTGCGCGTCAATGGAAAGGCGGCGGAGGTGTCGCGTTCTCTGCTGCGACTGGATGTCGCGGAGGCCTTTGCGAACTGTCCCAAGTACATCCAGCGCCGGGAGCTGGGGCAGCCGGAATCCGACCCGGGCGGGGCCGCGGCGGGCGTGCGGAGGGGGCAGGGGTTGAGCGACGAGCTGATCGAGTGGATAACCGGCGCCGACACGTTCTTCGTGGCCAGCGCAAGCCCCAATGGACCCGTCGATGTCTCTCACCGGGGCGGCAGCGCTGGTTTCATCAGGCTACATGGGGACGAGCTGCTCATTCCGGACTACCCGGGAAACTCGATGTTTTGCACGCTTGGCAATTTCGTTCTCAACCCGCGCGCCGGCCTGACGTTTGTCGACTTCGGCGCCAACCATCGGCTTCAGTTGACCGGCGACGTGCGGCTGGATCTCGAGCAAGGGGAAGGCCCTGGGCCGACGGGCGGCGCCGGGCGTTGGTGGGCGTTCGCACCAAGGAGCTGGATCATCTCCTCGTTGAGCTTTGACCTTGAATGGAGACTCGTGGAGCGCTCGCCCTACAATCCGTAGGCGCGCTCACGCTGGTTACCGGTCGATCTGGACGAGTCCCACTGGTTCTCGAACCAGCACCTCTTCGTGAAAGCGGTCGCAGCCCACGCAGAGGTTGCGGTATTCGCGGCCCGACGCCAGGCGGGTCGTCGACTTCTCGAGGAAGGTCTCCACGCTCCAGCCGCGATGGATGCCCATGCGCTCCGGGTGTCCCATCGAAATCGCTTCGTACACCGGGTTGCCGACGTGGCGATCGAGGATGAAAGGGGTGGGACGACTGTTGTATTGGGCTGCAGAACCTGCTTTGTGAGCTGCTCGAACCCTGCGCCGTCGACGCGCTCGGCTGGCGCTGGATGACCAATCGCATTCATCTCGTCGCCATTCCGAGACGCGCCGACTCGCTCGCGCGACTGATGATGCGGCTACAATCGCGCGGCGCGCAGGACTTCAACCGGCGCTACCGGCGAACCGGCCGGCTGTGGCATGGCCGTCTCTTTTCCTGCGCTTGTTAGGACCGGACCGGTTGCTTGCGACACTGCTCGATGTCGATCGCAACCCGGTTCGGGCGGGATGGTCGCGCGCCGCGGCTCATCTTCAGGGGGTGAGCGGCGATCTGATCGATTGGACGTTCGATCGCAATGCGGCTTGTCGAAGCGTCGGCTTTAGAGGACCACGTATCAGGCGGTCGGTGAGCTAGCGGCCCCAGACTGACGCCTGGGGGTCGGTTCAGGTGTGATCGAGAGATACCGAGCCCCGGACGTCAGTCCGGGGTCAGGCCGCCTCGTCCTCTCCGAACCCTCGGCCCGTGGCCGCGATAAACACGTCTTCCAGCGTTGGCTTGGAAACCGTCACGGAATCCACTGATTTCGGCAAGGCGTGCAGCACCCGCGCCACGGCCTCGGCGCCCTGGTCTTGCTCAAAGCGAACAGCGCCATCCACGATCCGCGCCTCAATCCCCATCTCGCCGGCCAGCCGCGCCGCGATGTCGTCCGGGTCCGCGCCCGTCAGCGAGACTACGTCGCCCCCGATGCGGCTCTTGAGCTCCGTCGGCGTCCCCGTCGCCACAATCGAGCCACGGTCCAATATCGCCAGCCGGTCGCACTTGTCCGCCTCTTCCAGCAGGTGCGTGGTCAACAGTATCGTCACGCCGGACTCGGCCCGCAGGCGCTGCAAGTAATCCCAAAAATCCAGCCGCACTGACGGGTCCACGCCGGTTGAAGGCTCGTCGAGCAGCAGCAGTTGCGGCTGGTGCAGCAGCCCCTTGGCCAGCTCCACGCGCCGCCGCAAGCCGCCGGAGAGCGTATCGACCTTGTCGCCGCGTCGGTCAGCGAGCTTGGTGCGCTCCAGGGCGTCCGCGATGCGCTCCTTCAACAGCGCCCCGGTCAGTCCGTACAGCCGACCCTGGCATTGCAGATTCTCTTCCACCGACAGCCGGCGGTCCAGGCTCTGGTTCTGGAAGACCACGCCGATGCGCTTGCGGACCTCCAGCGGCTCCGCGGCCACATCCAGCCCAAAGACCCGCGCGCGGCCCGCGGCCGGCGTCAACAGTGTGGAGAGAATGCGGAACAGCGTGGTCTTGCCGCCGCCGTTCGGCCCCAGCAGGCCGAAGACCTCGGCCGCGCCGACCTCAAACGAAATGCCGTCCAGGGCCACGCGCTCTCCGTAGCGGAAGCTCAAATTTTCAACTGCAACGGCAACCGCACACATCTTGGTCGAAGCTTAACACGCTCTCCAGGTGCGCTATTCGCCGCCCTGGATGCGGTCTCGCGAAGGCGTCGTGGTGCGCGCTGTCGAGCCGTCGTAAATTTTGCGGTAGGTCTCGCGATTGCGCAGGACGGCCTGCACGTAGCCGCGCGTCTCGGTAAAGGGGATGGTCTCCACAAAGGCGGCCGGCTCAGGAAAGTCCCGCCAGGAGATCCAGGTCTTGGCGCGAGTCGCCCCGGCGTTGTAGGCCGCCAGCGCGATCTCCAGGTCGCCGTTGAACTGGTTGATCACTTCCTTGAGGTGATAGGTCCCAAAACGCAGGCTGAGGTCAGGCTCGAACAGGCGCGCCTTGGAGAAGCCGCCCACGCCCAGCCGCCGGGCCAATTCCTGCCCGGTGGCCGGCATCACCTGCATCAGGCCCAAAGCCCCCGCGCGCGAAACCGCTTGCGGGTTAAACTCCGACTCCTGCCGGATCAGCCCTGCCACCAGGTAGGGGTCCAGCGCATAGGATTCGGAGCGCGCTCGCAGCTTGTCCTCGAAGGGCAGCGGATAGAGCCGCTCCCAAAATTCGCGCGACTGCTTGTCGACGGGTATGCGCAGGTAGCCGAAGCCGAAACGCTTCATGTACCGCATCCCCTGAAAGTGATCGCCACGTTCGGCGGCCTGCCGGGCCAGCTCCAGGCCGATCAGGTGGCCGTCAGCCTGGCGGTAGTCGCCCTCGTAGAGCTCGCGGCGCGCATCGTCGTCCAGCCCCAGGTCAAACAACAGACGGCCGCGGCCGAGCAGGTTCGCGTGCTTGGAGCCGGGAGTGTCGTTGAGCTCACGGTGCGGCGCCAATTTGCTGACGATCTCCCGCACCAGCCCGGCAACCGCCCCCGCCAGGGTAGGCTTCAGGCGCTGCTCCGCCAACGAGGCGTAGTAGTAGTGCGGGAAGCGCTCCGTAATCGCCCGAAAGAGGCCCTGCGCGGCCTGCTCGTCGCCGGAGCGTTCCAGGATGCGGGCCAACCAATACATCGCCGCCGAAGCCTGCTCGGAGCCCGGATACAGGCGCGTGTGCTCCTCAAACAGGGCGCGAGCCCGAGGCTCGCCGTCCAAAAAGGCTCGCCAGCAGACCTTCCAGTGCGCCCGTTCGGCGTACTGACCTTGCGGGAAGCTGCGCGCCGCCCGCTCGTACCACTGCCGTGAGGTCGCCTCGTCGTTCTGGATCAGGTAGTGATTGCCCAGCGAGAAGAATGCCTCTTCAGTCCAAGGCGATTTGGGGTGCTTGGAGGCAAGCTCCTCGGCCCGCTGCAGGAAGGTCCTGATGTCGTTCTTTCTGCGGGCGCATTCGCCCAGGTAGTAGAGGCGTTCGGCTTGCAGCTCGGGGTCGGAAACCGTGACGCTCCGCAGCCACTGGTCGGCGGCGCTGGTCTGCAAGGCCCGGTACTGCGCCGCGCCCAGCCGCACCTTGGCCCGCTGCTGGTCGGCGCCGCTCACGCCGGCCCAAGCGCGGGAGTACTCCGTGGCCGCTTTGGTGTAGCTGTTGCCGTTGAAGAGAGCGTCCGCCCGCGCCAGCCGCCAGTCGGCCGGCGCCTCGGGATACTGCTTGCCCAGCTTGACGCGCAGCCCGTCCAGCCGCTTCTCCGCACCTTCGGCCTGATCGCTGAAAGGCCAGTAGTAGTAGGCGCGCCGATAGGAGCGGATGGCCCCGTGCGGGTCGCCGGTCTCCTCCAGCACCCGCCCCAGCAGGTACAGCCGCACGGGCTCGGAGAACGACGCCTCTTTGTCCTCCAGCAAGATCCGGGCCTGCGGCAGGTGATTGCCCCGGATCAGGCTCTCGGCGCGCAGGCGATTCGCATCGCGCACCAGCCGGCTGGTCGCATGCTGTTTCTGAAAGCTCCGCAGGACCCAGGCGGCGTCCTCGTGGCGCTCGGCCTTAGCCAGCGAATGGGCGCGGTAGTAGTCGACGTAGTCGTCGAGCGGGCTGCCCAGCTCGCTCGCTTTGTGGAGCTCGCGCGCCGCCTCGTCCCACTTGCCGGCCTGCCGGTCGCCCACGGCCAACGCCAAACGGGCCATCCCCTGCATTCTGCCGGACGCCCGCTCGGCGAGCTGCGCCAGCTTGGCCCGATCCGCTGGGGAACCGGATTTCTGATAGGCGACGCTGAGAGAGCGCAGCTCAGGAGGCGGCGTCTGCGCCGAGAGCGAGCCGAGGCCCGCCAGTAGAATCCAAGCCGTTGCGCGAAGGGTTTTGTCCATCAGAAAAAACAGATTTACAACGACCCGTTTCCGGATCAACCCTCAGTCTACCGGTTCGTCCGTCCGCCGACTGCACCGGCGGGGATCGAAGATCACGCGACGGTCTGCTTGCGGCGCGTGCCGACGGCCTCGATCCATGCCTCGGCCACAGCAACGAGCGTCTCAATCGCGGGCGCGATCACCGGCGAGGGCTCGACGCCTTCCTCCGGCTGTCCGGCGTCGCACCCCAGCACAGCCAAGACCTTGTCACGTAGCGCGACCGGAAACAGATGAATCCGGACGCCGTCGCTCAGCCCCAGCAGGTTCGCCACCACGGCGGAAAGCCGCGCTTCCCCGCCCTCGGATTCCAGCGCCCGCAGTGTCGAGATCGCTTCCGCGACGGCCGGCGCGTGGCTGACTGGCATGGCCAGCCGCTGAAACTCTTCCTGGACTTGGGGCGAAACGCGCCCGGCGGTCCGAAAGCCCAGAATTTGATCCGCGCGGTGAATGAACAAGACGCTGCGTCCGCAAAACCGCGCCGCACCGTCCACCAGCGCCGTTGCGATGCTGGTCACGGAATCTTCCGAGCGGATGGCGCGGACCGACTCCGCCAAGGCCGAAGCGAATTCCCGTTTGGCCCCGGCGGCGGTCTCGGACGAACGGACTTCCGTGGCGGCCCGCTCAGCCTCAACGGCTTCGGAGACGGCCTGCGCGCATGCTGACTTGATCGGCCCGGCGAGCTCTCGCGCCATCGCCTCCGCCTGCTGACGGAGGTGTTGGTCGAGCATCTGCTCGATCGTTTGTTCGAAATGTTCGGACATCGATGGCTCCGCGCGTGAGCAGGGTTATTGTAGCGTAGGAAAGGCGCGCCGATCGAGGGCCCGCGAGGAAGCGACATGAGAGAAAGCCTGAAGGACAAAATCGCCATCGTCACCGGAGGCTCCAAGGGAATCGGGCGCGCCATCGCCCACGCTCTGCTGGCGGAAGGCGCCAAAGTAGCGATCTGCGGCCGCGACGCCGCCGCGCTCGACCAGGCGGCGGCCGAGCTTTCCGCCGATGGCGGCGACGTCATTGGCAAGACCTGCAACGTGGGCCGCTTTGAAGAGGTCGAAGAGTTTTTCGCCTTCGTCGCGGATCGCTTCGGCGGCGTGGACCTGCTGGTGAACAACGCCGGGCTCGGCCACTTCGCGCCCGTGCATCAGATCACCGTCGAGCAGTGGCGCGAGGTGATCGACACCAACCTTAGCGGCGTCTTCTATTGCACCAAGCTGGCCGCCCCCCTGATGCAGCAGCGCGGCGGCGGCTTCATCCTCAATATCGGCAGCTTGGCGGGCAAGAACCCCTTTGCGTCCGGCGCCGCCTACAACGCCTCCAAGTTCGGGCTGGTGGGCTTGAGCGAGGTCTCGATGATGGATTTGCGCCATGAGGGCATCCGCGTCAGCGAGATCATGCCGGGCAGCGTGCAGACCGATTTCCGCCCCGGCGGCAGCACGGGCGGCGAGTGGAAGCTCGACCCGGCCGAGATCGCCGCCATGGCGATCCAGCTCATCACCGCGCCGAAGCGGAACCTGACCAGCCGCATCGAGATGCGTCCCAGCCGCCCGCCACAACGCTAAATGTCAACAGCGCAAAGGCCCATGGAGCCGCTCAACGGCTACTCCGCCCAGGCTCGGATCAGCCTGGAAGTCGCGGAATTGATCAACAACGGCCGGCTACGCTTTTGGTTTGCGACGTCCATTAACCCGCCGGGCAACGAGCTGAGCTCCAACCCGCTCGAGATCTTCGCGCTGCTCGATCGGGCGACGAACCGGAGTCGGCTCGGGGCGGACGCCGAAAAGGTGGAGTCACTGCTTTACAACTTGGCAACGTGGGTTTTCGAGGCCCAAGGATTCGGCGCGAGCAACGCGAATCAGGCTGCATTGGTGATCCGGGAGGCCTGCGGGGGACAACGGGATCTGCTCGAACCCGCGATGTTCGAGCTTCGGGACGTCATACCCGACCGCTGCTTCGGCGACGACGAATTCACCGTGGAGAACGAGCCGATCAGCAAGCACCAGCTCGTGGATTCCTACAGTCTGCGGCGCTTGCGGAACGATTGAGCGCCGTTAGCGGCTCGAACCGGCCTGCTCGACTCGGCTAATGCTGCGATTGAACCACTCCATCCCGGTGCGCCGAAAATCCCGCAACAGCTCCCGATGCTCCGGTGCAAAGGGCTGGCCGACGTTGAGGGCGTCGAGCGCCTCGCGGAAACGCGAATGATCGGCTTCGATCAGGGCGTTGAATTCAGGTCCCATCGCACGCACTCGCCGCACGATCTCGTCCGCGCGCTTGCGTCGAGCCGCGGCGTCTCCAAAATCCGTCGGTTCCGACCAACGGTCCCTGTTCGGATCATGGATCTCCAGCGCTTTCCCCATCCACAGGTAAGCGCCAGCCACATCGCGCTTTGCTTCGTCAACCACGACCTTGGTTCCCTGCTTAGGCATATCGGCTCCGCGCTGCTTCGATTGTACTGCCGGCATCCAAGAACCGGCTCCAGCCTCCTGTAGAATATCGAGAATGCAAAGACGTACCCTGCTCTCCGCCCTAGCCGGCGGGGCGCTCGCCGCCACAACGGCAGCCCCGACTCCCGCCCGCTCGGCCTCTCCCTCTCGCATCAACAAGGCCGTTGACCTGCTGAGCAAAAAGCAACCGATCTACTACTACACCGAGGGTCGCGGCGGCAGTCAGGGCGGCTTTAAGGAAGGGCTGGCGTTGGCCAAGCACTGGCAGGACTTCATCATCTATGAGAAGGAGTTCGGCCCCTACGACCCCCAGGAGCTGCGAGAATTCATGGCCGGGCTGTGCCTGGCCGGACCGACCGCCAGCGGCCACCGCACCCCGGCGGTGCAGGTCGTTCTGCCGATTTCGGGTTGGGACGCGGCCACGGTGCGCGCCAACCACTGGGTCATCCAGCAGGTGCTCGCCGCCGGAGTCCACGGAGTAACGCTGTGCCACGCCCGCGACCCCGAGGCCGTTCGCGAGTTCGTCCGCTGCGCCCGCTTTCCGCACTACCGCAAGGGCGTCGACGACGGCCCGCTGCAAGAGGGCTACCGGGGCAACGGCGGACAGGGGCACGCCTCCAGCGTCTGGGGCGTTTCGCCGAAAGAGTATCTGGAACGCGCCGACATCTGGCCGCTGGTCCCGCACGGCGAGGTCCTGCTGGGGCTGAAGATCGAAGACCGGTACGCCATGGAGAACGCCGAGGAGATCGCCTCGGTTCCGGGAATCGGCTACGCCGAATGGGGTCCGGGCGACATGGGCTTGTCGCTGGGACACACCGAGATCCACGACCCGCCGTATCCGGAAGAGGTCGAGAAAGCGCGCCTGAAGGTGCTCAACGCGTGCAAGAACGCGGGCGTGGCGTTTTTGGACGTGGTGACCGAGGCTAACGTCGAACAGCGCATCCAGGAAGGCACAATGGTGGGCGCGGCGCGCTCGCCGGAAGCGGCGGCGAAGGGGAGAAGGTTCACCAAGCGCCCGCAGCCTTGGTAGGCCGACCCGCCAGGCAATCCTGGGCGGTTCATCTTTTCAGGACCATCGGCCGAAACTGAACGTTACGTTGGTGCTGGAGGTGGGGGGTCGAGCGTCTGGATCTGATTGATTCTAGTTAAGTTATTGATTCTGCAAGCGGACTGAACGGATGAAAGGGACCGAAAGGAGCCTTTAGCGTACGATTTTCGGCCTCGTTACCCTCTGCGGCTCGCCAAACGGTGAGGGGATGTTCCGGTTGTGTTTGGCGAGAGCAGCCGGAGAAGGGGGCGCCCGGGCTGCTGCTTGCCCGGCTGCGCTCCATCAGGCTGGGCAGTGCGGGCGACTGTCCCGGTTCAGCCGGAAATGGAGAGCGAGCGCTCCGCGGTAGTGTAGACCGCCCTGCGGGCGGGGATTTTCTGAAGGCATGGGGGTC
>CAYOPA010000168.1:0-10427 GCA_964405625.1 uncultured Bryobacterales bacterium | reverse complement strand
CCATGTTTGGCTACTCGGGCTTCCATGGCGGTGCGGTGAGCTATCAGCGCGTCTTCGCGGTCAATAACTTCGGTTCGGCCGGACCGCCTCCCGGGTCCGCCACCTCCAGCGCGGCGTTTAACTCGGGCATCGTGATGGGGCGGATTTTGACGGATCCGACCGCCAGCCCTGAGCCTGGCTCGATTGTTTTGTTGGCTTCCGGCGTGGGCGCGCTGCTGTTCTGGCGCCGCCGCCGCCAAGGCTGATTCGTTCCGGGTGAGCTTCGCTCTCATGCCCGGCGTTGGATTCTGACGGGCCGCGCCAGCCAAGGCCGCGGCCCGTCCGTTATTGCGTGTCCAGCCAACATCCTTCTCCAGGCGCCGGGCTTCCGCTCCAGCCTGAACCCCAACACACCCGCGTAGTGGCGGCGGCAGGCGCGGTCGGGTTGGCCGTCATGGCCAGCCGGCTGACCGGATTGGCGCGCGAGTCCGCCTTTGCGGGGTTTTTTGGGGCGGGCGTCGCCTACGACGCCTATCTCGCCGCCTTTCGCATCCCCAACTTGTTTCGCGACCTGCTCGCCGAAGGCGCCCTCTCCTCGGCTTTCGTCTCGGTCTTTTCCAAAACACTCGCCTCGGATGGACGCGAGCGGGCGTTTGAGCTCTCCAACCGCCTAACCACCCTTCTCGCCCCCGTCGTCGCGCTGGTCTGCCTTTGCGGCGTCGTCTTTGCACCGCAAATCGTGGACGTGATGTTCCCAGGGTTCGCCCACGTGGAGGGCAAGAAGGAGCTGACCGTCCTGCTGACGCGCGTGATGATGCCTTTCCTACTTTTCGCCACGCTCGCGGCGAAGGCCATGGGGGTGCTGCAAGCGCATGACCGTTTCTTGGTGTCGTCGCTCGCTTCGGCGGTCTTCAACGTAACGTCGCTGGCAACAGGGCTGGCGATGGCCTTCCTGATGGCGCCGAGAATCGGATTGGAGCCCATTGCGGGCATGGCGGTCGGCGCGCTACTGGGCGGAATCTTCCAGTACCTTTGGCAGACGCCGGGGCTACGGGAGCTGGGGCTGCGCTACCGTCCGGACTTCGCCTGGCGCGATCCCCGGTTGTGGCAGGTCTTAAGGCTGCTGGGGCCGGCAGTACTGGGCGCCGCGGCCGTGCAAGTCAACGTGGTGGTCAACAGCAACTTTGCCTCGCAGATTACTGACGCCCAGGGCGTGATTCTCGACGGGCCCGTGTCTTGGCTGGGTTACGCCTTTCGATTCATGCAGTTGCCGCTGGGGCTGTTTGGCGTGGCAATCGGTTCGGCGACGTTGCCCGCCGTGTCGCGCAGCGCCGCGCGCGGCGACATGCCCGAGTTTCGGGACACCCTCTCGCGTTCGCTGGGCCTGGTCTTTCTGCTAACGCTGCCGTCGTCGGCCGGCCTGATCGTGCTCAGCCGCTCGATTGTGGGGTTTATCTACGAACGCGGCGCCTTCACGGCCCAAGACACCGAGCAGACGGCTCTGGCCCTCTCGGCCTACAGCATCGGGCTGGCGGGTTATGCCGGAATGAAGATCCTGACGCCGGCCTTCTACGCACTCGATGACGTACGCGCCCCCGCGATCGTCTCGACCGTCTCGATCTTCCTCAATTACGGGCTGAACTGGTACATGATCCGCGTGCTGGGTTGGGGACACGTAGGGTTGGCGCTCTCCACCGCCGCGGTGACGACTCTGAGCTTCCTGGCGTTGTTCGTGGCGATGCGGAATAAGGCGGGCGGCGTGGAAGGGCGCCGGCTGCTGGTGGGCTTCTCGAAGGTCGTTGTGGCGACAGCGATCATGGCCGCCGTGTGTTGGACTAGCTCAAGCTGGATCGGCGCGGCTCTGGGCGCCAATTGGGCGGCCCGCGCCGCTGACCTGCTGGTGTCGATTCCGCTAGGCGGGGCTGTCCTGTACGGCGCCTGCCGGGTGATGGGCGTGACCGAGCTGCGGTTGGCCGAAGAGGCAGTTAAGGCGCGCCTGAGCCGCGGCCGACGGGCCGGATGAAACGTTATCGAGACGGCGGCCCACAATTTTGGTATCATCGCCCAATTCATGGAGCCCAACTACCGCCGCACCCGCCGCGAAGCCCTGACGGCGGTTGTCCTCTGGCTAATCGCCGGGACTTGGATCATCGGCGGCTCCTACGCGCTGTTCGAACTCCAACCCGACCGCTTCGTGATGGGCGTACCCGCTTGGGCGTTTTGGGCCATCCTCACGCCCTGGGTCGTCTTCGTCGGAGTGGCGACTTGGTTCGGATTGGTCTTCCTCGGCAGCGACAGGGAGTAGCAGGGCATTGTACGAAACTGGTCCCGCGGTCTGGATCGCATTCCTCGCCTATTTGAGTCTGACGTTCGTGTTTGCGTGGCTGGGTCATCGCAAGGCTCGAGCCGGCGACGCGTTCATGGAAGAGTTTTTCGTGGCCGGCCGCTCGATCGGGCCCTGGGTCATCGGCCTGACCTGGATCGCCACGCAGGCCTCGGGTGGAAGCTTTATCGGCGTGCCGTCGCTGGCTCACTCCAACGGCTACTCGATGCTGCTCTGGATTGCCGGCTACGTGGTCGCAATCTTGGTCGGCTTCGGCCTACTGGCGCAGCGGATCGCTTACGTGGGCCGCAAGTCCGGCGCGTTGACCTTTCCCGATCTGCTGCGCGACCGCTATGAGTCGCCGGCTATCGGCATCGTTTCCGGCATTGCCCTGGTCGTGCTCTATACCGGCTACATCGTGGCCCAGTACGTGGCCGGGGCGCGCGTGATTGAGGCCGTTCTAGGCATCCCCTACGTCTGGGGCGCCATCGGCTTTGCGGTGACGGTCGCCATCTACACCACCTACGGCGGGTTCCGCGCGGTCGCCTGGACGGACTCGTTCCAGGCGATCGTCATGCTGCTGGGCGTACTGATAACCGTGGCCTTCGCGCTGGACAAGGTCGGCGGCATGGAGGCTGTGCGCGAAGGGCTCGCCGCGCAGGACCCGGCGCTGCTTTCGCCCTACGGTCCGAGCAATTTCCTGCCGATCGCCGCCGCCATCTCGTTCTTCTTCATCTGGCCGTTCGCCGGGGCCGGGCAGCCATCGGTGATGACCCGCTATCTGGCGTCCGGAGACGGTCCCGGTCTGAACAGGGCGCTGGTCATGGTCGCCTTCTACGTGATCCTCACCTACCCGGCCATCATTACGATTGGGTTGATCGGGCGCGTGCTCGTTCCCGACCTGATCGCGCCGGACCACGCAATGCCGGCGACGATCATTGCGGCGGTGCCGCCCTGGCTGGCCGGGTTTGTGCTGGCCGGACCGATGGCCGCGATCATGTCAACCCTGAGCTCGTTCCTGCTGGTTTCGGCCAGCGCCCTGGTGCGCGATCTGTATGAGCGCAATCGGTCCGAGCCACTGGGAGAGAAGCAGGCCCGCCTGTGGACGACGGTCGCGACCTTCGCAGTGGCGGCCATCGCGTTGGTGTTCGCGCTGAAGCCGCCAGTCTTCTTGCAGTACATCGTGGTCTTCTCCGGCACCGGTCTGGCGGCGACGTTCCTGCTGCCGATCTGCTTTTCGCTCTACTGGCCCGGCATGAACAAGACCGGCTGTATGGCGGGAATTCTGGGAGGTTTTTCGGTCTTTCTGGCGCAGTACCTCGCCTTCGGCACACGCAGCTTTTTCGACTTCGACCCGTTTGTGTGGTCGTTGCTGGCGTCGCTGATCTTCTGCGTAGTCGGCTCTCGGCTGGGGACGCGCGAGCCCAAGCGAATCCTGCAACGCTACTTTGAGGACGCCGTGTAGCGGGGCCCTTCCGGCCTCTGCTACTTCTCTTCCGCCAGCTTCTTCAGCCGCTTCACCTCGCGGTCGAGCTCCGGCAGCCGGTTATACACCGCCGTACACCGCAGCCACTGCCGGTTGTCAATCGACGGCGACCCGGAGATCTTGCTGTTGTTCGGCACGTTGTGGCCGACGCCGGTTTTGGCCGTAATCACCACGTTGTCGCCGATATTGAGGTGGTTGATGATTCCCACCTGCCCGGCGAGGATGCAGTTTGCGCCCAGCGTCGTCGAGCCCGCTATGCCAACCTGCGAGCAGATAATGTTGTGCTCGCCGATCTCGACGGCGTGGCCGATCTGCACCAGGTTGTCGATCTTGGCGCCCTTGCGAATGCGCGTCTCCCCGACGGCGGCGCGGTCGACGCAGGTTCCGGCCTGGATCTCCACGTCGTCCTCGACAATCACCACGCCCGACTGCGGGATCTTGTAGTGCGAGCCGTCGGCGCGACGCGCGAACCCGTAGCCGTCAGTCCCCACCAGCACGCCGTTCTGCAAAACTACCCGGTCGCCGATACGGCAAAACTCTCGCACCGCGGCGTGCGAGTGCGCGGTGAAATCGTCTCCGATCGAGACGCCCTCGTAGATCGCCACGTGCGCGTGCAAGACCGCGTTCGCCCCGATTGAGCAGCGCGGGCCGACGGTCACATACGGGCCGACCGAGGCGCCTGGGCCGATGCTGGAGGTCGGGTCAATGACGGCGGTCGGATGGATGCCTGCCGCAGGGCGCGGCGGCTGGTAGAAGAGCTCCAGCGCGCGCGCGAAGTCGAGGTAGGGGTTGGCGCTGACGAGCTGCGCGCAGGGCAGGTCATCGGCCGCTTTGTCGACGAGTATGGCCGCCGCCCGGGTCTTCTTGGCGCCCGCCTGATAGCGCGGGTTCGACAAGAAGGTGATCTGCCGCGGTGTCGCTTCGTCCACGCCGGCGACGCCGTCGATCTCCGCTTCGGGATCGCCGATAAGCTCGCAGCCCAGCTTTTCCGCTATCAGTCCCAGCTTCATCACATCCCTCCGGCGCCCACGCTATCCCAATACAGATTGAACAGGCGGTCGCCCCACAGCGTGACCACCACCGCCGCCGCGCCCAGGTAGCTTCCGAACGGCAGCTCATGGGTCCACTTCTTGCCGCCGAGCACGATCAGCGCCAAGCCCAGCAGCGAGCCGGCCACCGACCCCAGCAACAGGATCAGCAGCGTCGGACCCACGCCCCAAAAAGCGCCCATCATGGCCGCCATTTTCACGTCGCCCAGCCCCAGCCCGGCAATACCGCGAATGCGGTAGTGAGCCTCGCGCATCAGCCACAACATGCCGCCAAAAATCCCCGCGCCCGCCGCCGACTCCGCCAGCGACGCCAACCAAGGCTCCGGCTGGCGGTCCAACAGCATCCAGACCAATGCTGTAAAGCTCTGCGGTATGAAGATCAGCACGCTCATCGCCAGACCCAGCCCCAACCCGCCCAGTGTGATCTCGTCGGGCAGAATGTAGTGCTCAAAATCCGTGACCACCAGCGCCAGCGCCATGGAGCAGAATAGCGCCGCCTTGAAAGCCTCCGGTGAAAAGCCCAGGTCGGCGACGATGTAGGCGTAGATCGCCCCGTTGAGCAGCTCCACCAGCGGATAGCGCGGCGAGATCGGCGCTTGGCAGTCCCGGCAGCGCGCCTTGAGCAGGACGTAGCTCAGCAGCGGGATGTTGTCGTACCAAGCGATCGTGGCGCCGCACTGGGGACAGCGGGAACGGGCCGGCTTCACGATCGACTCATCGATCGGCCAGCGGTGGATGCAGACGTTAAGAAAGCTCCCAATCAGGAGCCCGAACAAGAACGCGGCTAGAATCACGTAGCTCTTCCGGCGCGGCGCAAGACCTCTTGGTAAGCGTCCAGCGTCTGCTCGACCATCCTATCATCGGTGAACTTCTCGACAGCTTGGCGGCGAGCCGCTTCGCCCATCGAACGAGCCGTCTCCGGGTCGCTCGCCAGCCGCCGCAGCGCCGCCGCCACGGAGTCCGGGTCGTTGGGGGTGAGCAGGCCGGTCTCGCCGTCGGTAACAATCTCGGGGATGCCGCCCACGCGGCTGGCGACGATCGGTTTTGCCATGAACCCGGCCAGAATCAGCGCCGAGCCCAGGCCTTCCATGGCGGAGAGGTAGAGGAAGATTCCGGCGCCGGGCAGGTCGCGCTCGAGGTTGTCGCTCAACCGTAGCGGCAGGCCCGCCAGGCGGCACGCTTCGGCGGCCACAGCGGAGCCCTTGCCGGGATCGTCGGAGCCGATTGCGACTACGCCGGTTTGCGGGGCGATGAAGTTGGCGGCTTCGGTCGATGGGGGCGGGACGCCGTCGTGGACCACGCGGATGCGGCTTTTCGACACCCCGGCCCGGCGCAGCTCGTCCGCCACGTAGTCTGAGACCGCCAGGTACAACGCCGGCCGCCCGTACTTCCAGCGGTCCAGCCAACCGCGCCCCACCGGAAACGCCACCCGCCTCGAGACGACGAGCGGGACGCCGGGGCGCAGCACGGCGGCTAGCGTATGGCTGCGGCCGTCGTGCGCGTGGACGAGGTCGGCCGTGCGAGCCTCTCGGGCGATCGATAGGGGCGACCAGCGGCCCGTGGAGAGCCCGTCAAACCCAACGGCCCTCGTTAGCAGCCGTTGCTCGATCCCGCGCGCCGCCAGTCCCCGCACGAGCGTAGCCGTCTGGATCTGCCCGCCGCGCCAGGTCTTGCCGCCATCCAGGTGGAGGATCTTCATTGCCCGGACTCGAGCTCCCGCAGCTTGGCGTACTTGGCGTAGACGTACAGGCCCGCCATCGCCGCAATCTGCAACCCCTGCGGCCCGTCCAGGAAGCCGCGCTGCACGATGTAGCTGCGAAAGCCCGCCCAGAGCGGCGAGACCAGCCGCTTGGCCGCCGTCGAGCGCTGTCCCTGCGCGGCGAGCTCGCGGGCCGCCAGGGTGGTGTAGCGATCCAGCGTTTGCAAGTGGGCCGACAACGTGTCGCAGGTGTAGTGCAGTAGATCGCCGTGCAGCTCGCCCACGCTGCCCTCGGTCTGGACGCTTTCGTGGACGTAGTCGCCGACCCAGCGCGCCTTGTCGCGGCGGTAGAGGCGGATTTTGCGGTCGGGATACCAGCCGGAGTGGCGAATCCAGCGGCCGGCGTAGCGCGCCAGGCGGGGGAAGGAATAGGCGTCGTGGCGCGGCCCGGCGGACCGCAAGGCCAGGATCTCCGCGCGCAGGGCGGGACTGACTTCCTCATCGGCGTCCAGCGCCAGCGCCCAGTCGCAGCCCGCGGACGCGTCGGCGAGGTTTTTTTGGGCTGTGTAGCCCGGCCAGGGATTCTGGAGAACGCGCGCGCCGGCCTGAGAGGCGATCTCGACGGTGGCGTCGGTCGAGCCGGAATCGACCACCACGATCTCGTCGCAAAAATCGAGCGAAGCCAACGCGCGGGGCAGGTTGGCTTCCTCGTTGAGGGTAATCAAGGTGGCGGCGATGCGCACGGAATCCGCAGATTATCAGAACGCTCAACCGTGGAGCGGGCGGACGCGTAGTGATTGTGTCGAAAGCCAAGGACGAAAAAGAAAAACTCTTCCAGAAGGTCAGCGGATAGCGGGAGCTCCCAACCCGGCAAAGCCAACAACCCCCTTCGCTCGACGATTTTGATATCCAAATCGACGGGAATTCTCTCGTGCGGGCCGCCGCCGCCTGATCCAAATGTGGAAACTCCAGACGCGAGGCTTTGCCTCGCGAAGTTAGTTGTCGGGCCACGGGCCCGACTGCACGGCGCAGCCGTGCGCCACGGAATGAAACTTCTACCAGGGCGGAATGCCCAGCTTCTCCCGCCCGGCGTCCGTCAGCCGATTCGCGTCCCAGTGCGGCTCCCAGGTTTGCTCAACCACCACGTCCCGCACACCGGGAATCTGCAACAGCCGCTGCCGCACCGGGCTGGAGTTACCACCCGAGCCAAACGCAAAATACCCCAGCCGAGGCCGCCCGCGTCCCGGCATCGCCATCAGCACGTGCACCACGTCACCGCGCACCCGCACGTCGTAGACCAGACCCAGTTCCACCACGCTGGGCCGCGCGGCGTAGAGTTGCTCGTCCTTGCACTCGTCGAGCGCCTCCCAGATCACGCGCTTGGAAACGGGGTTGTCGCCCGCCTCGCCCCGTCGCGCCAGCCGTCCGGCCGACGCCGCCGCGGCCTGTCCCGACGGCAGCGCCTGGGGCGAAACAGCCAGCGGGTTCAGCAGCTCGTGCCGCAAGCCCTCCACTATCTCTGGGCCGCCCTCTTCGGTGAACGGCATCGTCAGGTACGCGTTCCGCTGGCGCAGCACGGCGCCCTTGGGCAATGTCTGGCCGTGGTAGAGTTGCCGGCTCCACACGTGGCCGTGCCAGCGGTAGTAGAACAGCGGCGCGCCAGGATGCTCCAAGCCGGTGAAGTTGTCCACCTCATGTTGCAGGAACAGCGCGATGAAGGCGTCCTCGGTCTGCTTGTTGATAAAGCCCGTCGCCCAGATATCCTTGGCCGCCTCGACAGGCGCCTCGCCGATGTGCAGCTTGCCGTCCGGCCCCATCCAAACGCCGTCGGAGAACGACATGCCCGAGAAAACCCACTCGTCATCGCGCATGTAGCTGACTTCCACGTCCTGGATCGCCTCGATGGCGCCTACCTTCACAAACCACGGCGTCCCGGCGTAAAAGCGGTACTCGACGAAGAAATTCAACCGCGCCGGCGAGAACAGTGGATGCACGGTGGAATAAGGAAATCCCCAGCGGCGCACCGTTAGCGACAGCGGCCCGCGGAGGATCTCGTAGTCCGGGACGGTGGGCCAGTTGGTGACGCGCAGTTTTTGGAAATTGCCGGCGGTGACGTAGTCGTGAGCCCAATCGATGCCGGGAGGCTCGCCGTGGCCTTCGCCGCCGGCGAACAGCTCCAGCCCGTGCAGGCGCTTGTAGGTCAGCCGTTCGAGCTGGCCCATCTGGTCGGACAAGCGGCCGCGGAAGTGGTCGTTTTCGAAGTCCAGGGCAAAACCTTCGCCTGAAACTTCCAGATCTGTCGGGTAGTCCGGCAGCTCCGCGTCCGGGTTGCCATAGAAGACCAGCCACCAAGTCCGCGCGTGGGCCGGGCTGTTGGCAAAAAACGTAAGCCGGCACTGGCGCTGACCGCCCCGTCGGACCTCTTCAGTTACCTGGCTGCGCACCTCTTGCAGCGAGCCGTCCTGGACGCGCGCCACGCGAAGCTCACGGCGCAACGAGCTCGCACGCTCCTCGGGGAACGCCACGGCCAACTCGATCGGTTCGGCCGAGCGCGCCCGATTGACGAGCTCGTCGAGCGCCAACGGCCGCACCCAGCTCCAGCCCTGCGCCCATTTGCGCCAAGCCGCCGGCAGCGCGGCGACTTCCATGTCGGCTTGGGAGTCGATCACGTCTTCGCCCAACGGCGCTTGCTGCTGTTGCTCCAGCGTCATCGACTGTCGCAGCGAGTCGGCGATGCTGCGGGCCACGCGGTAGTTCTTGGCGCGGTAGGCCTCCTGCAAGAGCTGCATCTTGCGGTCGAAGGAGTCAGTGCGCTCCCAGTAGGTCGTTTCTGGCATGGCGGCAGGTTTTTTCGCTGGAGCGTGACGGCTTGGCGGCCGCCGCGTCGCTTTTCAGAGTGTATGCCAATGAGCCGGACCGACCGCGATTTCCGCGGCCTTCATCCCGAGTGGCTGCTCTGGATAGCGCTGGTCGCGCTGTTGACGCTGCTAGCGGGGCAACCCGAGGCCCGCGGCGGACCCGTAAGTTCTGAAACAGACAGCCGCTCAGTTGTCACGGAACATTAACACGCTCGTAATGGTCGCTTCAAACCGCCGCGATACGGTGGAAAAGAAGAGCCCATGCGAACCATTGCGCTGATTGAAGACGACCGCGATCTGCAAGAGCTGTTGCGCTACCGTTTGCAGCGCGAAGGCTACCGCTTGGCGACCAGCGGCACCGGCCGCGACGCCATCGAGTTTCTGCTGCGCGCGCAACCGGCGTTGCTGCTGCTCGACATCATGCTGCCCCACACGCCGGGGCTGGAGATCTGCAAGGCCATTCGCGCCCATTCGCGGCTGGAGAGCCTGCCGATCATCTTCCTGTCGGCGCGCGGCTCCGAAGCCGACCGCGTGACCGGGTTGGAGCTCGGCGCCAACGATTATCTGGTGAAGCCGTTCTTTATGCGCGAGCTGATTGCGCGCATAAAGCTGCACATCTCCCCGCGCGGCGACCAGGAGCCCGTGCTGAACATCGCCGGGCTGGAGCTCGACCGCGAGCGCTTCGAGCTACGGCGCAACGGCGAGCCGATCACGCTGACGGCCACCGAGTTTCGACTGCTGGCGTTCTTGATGAGCCGTCCGGGCCGCGTCTGCGGGCGTTCGGAGCTGATCAGTGAGGTCTGGGGACGGGACCGCGACGTGGCCGACCGCGCCGTGGACGTGTGCGTGTTAAGGCTGCGCCAGAAGCTCAACGACGCGCCGGAAAAGCCGCGCTGGATCCACTCGGTGCGCGGTTTTGGCTACACGTTTGATCCCAAGCGCACCGCGCAGGTGTAAACGGCGCCCGCCGTTCCACCCCAATATTCTTCACTTAACAACTCGAATGAGGGACGGGTAGTCCAAGCACTGGTTG
>CAYOPA010000167.1:0-10436 GCA_964405625.1 uncultured Bryobacterales bacterium | reverse complement strand
TCCTTGGTCTTGTCCTTGATGTGCAAGGTGACGATGTCGTCGTGATGCTGATCCAGGTAGGCGACCGGATCAAAGCCGGCGCCGAAAAAGTGGCCGATATCCAGGTTGATGGCGATGTGGGATGTCCCCTTCATCGCCGTCGCGAAGTTTTCGGGCGTGGCGAACTCGTCGTCGCGGATGTGCGAATGGTTGTGCATGCCCACGCGCATATCGTGCTTTTTGGCGATCTTGTCCACGCGCTGCGAGACCGAGACGTTGGCCGAGGCGGTGATTACCTTGGCGCCAAGCGCCTGGGCCATCTCAAAGCCGCGTTCGATCTCCGGGTCGGTGAAGTCGACGCGGAAGCTGTAGTTGAAGGCGTGGAGATCGATTCCGGCGCTTGAGAAGGCGTTGCCCACCTGCTCGAACTTGGCCAGATCGACCTTCAGGCGCCAGTCGCGCAGTTCCTCGCGGCTCATGCGCTTGTCGCCGATGCGCTCCATGTGGCCGCTCCACATCTCGGAAAGGCCGATGCCGATCTGCTTGTGGGCCGCGATGGCGTCAAAAACGTCGCGGTCGCGAAAGCTGTAGCTCTGGGCGCCGATCTGAACGCCCCGGAAGATCGAGTGGATGCCGTCGTGAGCGTGAAGCGTGGCCGAGGCGGCGGCGAGCCCGGCGGCGGAGCCGAGGAACTGTCTGCGATTGAGCATGGCACTCAGAAATATAGCGCACCGGGAAGGGCTTGGTAGACTGGTGCTGCGAGGCCCTTATGCCGGTTGGTCCCTTTCGTTTATCCGTTTGCAACGAAGTTTTCGAACAAACTCCCATTCAAGAGCAGTGCCGCGGCATCAAGGCGGCCGGTTGGGACGGCATTGAGATCGCGCCGTTTACGCTCCAGACCGATGCCACGACCCTGCCCGCCGAGCGACGGCGCGAGGTGCGCGACATCATCGTCTCCGAGGGGCTCGAATTCGTCGGCCTGCACTGGCTGACCGTCGGCCCGACCGGCCTGCACGTCACCACGCCCGACGCGGCGATGCGCGAGCGGAGCTGGGACTTCGTGCGGCGGCTGGGCGACCTGTGCGCCGATCTGCGCACGGCCGATTCCGGCGGCGTGATGGTCTTCGGCTCGCCGGGCCAACGCAAAACCACCGGCGGCGCCACCCGCGAGGAGGCCACCCGTCACTACATCGATGGCGTCGCCTCGATCGCGCCCCATCTGGAGGCGCTCGGCGTGACCGTGCTTGTCGAGGCGCTGCCGATCGAGCAGTGCGACGTGGTGCAGACGCTCGATGAGGCGGCTGCGATCGTGGACGAGATCGGCAGCCCGTCCGTCCAGACGATGTTCGACTCGCACAACGCCATCAACGAGGTGGAGCCGCACGCCGTGATCGTGGAGCGCAACTGGTCCAAAATCAAGCACATTCACGTGAACGAGCTTGATGGCAGCTACCCGCGCCCGGACGGCGGCTACGATTTCAAGCCCGTCTTGCAGGTCGCCAAGGACCGCAAGTTTCCGGGCTGGGTGTCGATGGAGGTGTTTGACTTCACCCCCGGCGCCGAAAAGATTGTGCGGGAGTCGATGGCTTATTTGAGCGAAGAGATCGCCCGGCTCTCCTGAGTCAACCGTATGAAAAACGTGCTAGTCACCGGCGGCGCAGGGTTCATCGGCTCGGCGCTGGTGCGGGGCCTGCTGGCCGAGCCCGGTGTCGAGCGGGTGGTCGTCTTTGACGACCTCAGTAGCGGCAAGGAATCGAACCTCGCCGAGGTAAGCGACCGTATCGAGCTGATTCGCGGCGACATCCGCGACTTCGGCGCCCTCCACGCAGCCTTCGAAGGGATCGACGTGGTGTTCCACGAAGCGGCCATCGCCTCGGTTCCCAAGTCGATCGAAGAGCCGCGGCTCTGCCACGAGGTCAACGTGGACGGGACGTTCAACGTGCTGCGGGCGGCGGTCGAGCGCAAGGTCCGCCGCGTGCTTTTCGCCGCCTCAGCCGCGGCCTACGGCAACGCGCCCGAGTTGCCCAAGCGCGAGGAGATGCTCCCCGACCCGCGCTCGCCCTACGCCGTCCACAAGATCACCGGCGAGATGTATCTGCGCACGTTCTGGGAGAGCTACGGCCTCGAAACCGTGTCGCTGCGCTACTTCAACGTTTTCGGGCCGCGCCAGGACCCCAAATCGCCCTACTCGGGGGTGCTGTCGATCTTTGCCGACCGGCTGTTGGCCGGGCGGGCGCCGACGATTTTCGGCGACGGCGAGCAATCGCGCGACTTCATCTTCGTGGAGAATGTCGTGCGGGCCAACCTGCTGGCCGCCCGCGCTCCCGATGCCGCGGGGAAGCTCTATAACTGCGGCTGCGGCGGTCGGGTGACGTTGAACGAAGTCTGGGAGGCCATGCAAAAGATCGCCGGCATCGAGTTACCGGCCGCCCACGGGCCGGAGCGAGCCGGGGACGTGCGGCACTCCCAGGCCGATATCTCGCGCATCCGCGGTGAGCTGCGCTTCGAGCCGGCAATCGGCTTTGAAGAGGGCCTGCGCCTGATGCTCGATTGGGTCAGGGAATCCGTAGGGGCGGCCGGAAGGCCGCCCAAAACCAGTTGAACTTCCAGCATCGTGCGGTTTTGGGCGGGCTTCCGCCCGCCCCTACAGCTCGGCGAGCTTGTCCAGCGCCCGGCGCAGCCTTGGCGTCAGAGCGTTTCCTCCCGCCTCTTCCAGCGCCAAAGTGATCGAGCGGCAGTACCACAACGCTTTCTCGCGGCCTCGAAACCGCTCCCATGCTTCGGGGCCTTCGCGCTCCAGATCCGCGATCGAGCACGACACGTTGTGCAGCTTGTCGGCGGTGACAATCAGCCGCACCGACGCCGGGGCCGATCGAATCGAGGCGATGAAGGCTTCCTTGCGCTCGCGCCACGGCGGTTTCGGCAGCTCCTCGGCGTCGGTGCAGCCGTCCACCAACGCGGTGACTCTGTCGCCAAACCGCCGCCGGATCTCCTCGCGCGTCCGAGGTCCGCCCTGGTCCTCGATCGCGTCGTGCAGGACGGCGCCGATCGCCTCGTCCTCGTCGCCGCCGGCCTCCATCACCAGCGAGGCCACCGCCATCAGGTGGGAAATGTAGGGCGCCCCGGAGCCCTTCCGCGTCTGCTCACGGTGGAGCTCGCAGGCCCATAGCAGGGCGTCGTCGAATCGAGAGCTGAGCATCGGTCTCCCTCCCGCCATCCTATCCCAGTCCGGCCGCTGGTGGTGCTAATCCACCGAGAGCGGTTCAACTGAACCGAATAACCAACCTGAAATGAATAAGTTACAAGTGGCAACCTGATTGCTAATGAAAACGGCGAGAGGAGACTGGCGCGTGAGGTGAAAATTCGATGAGAAGCGGAAGATTTCTGGCGGCGGCTCTGGCAGTGGCGGCATTGGTCGCTGTGGCGCCGCTTGACGCCCAGTCGGCGCGCCACGACCGTCGCGGCGGCCAGGCTCGTTTTGGTGCGGCGCAGGTCAACGTGGTGGACGGCGAAGTGCTGATCGTGCGGCCCAACGGCGACCGGTTTCAGGCCGTGGCCGGCGACGAGGTCTTTCCGGGCGACCGCATCGTGACCGGCCCCCGCGCCCGCGCCGAGGTCCAGCTCAGCCGCGCCAACCTCGTGCGTCTGGGAACCCGCTCCGAGCTCGCGATCGAGGGCTTGGGCAACCGCGCCTACCGCCTCGACCTGATCAGCGGGGCGTTGCACTACAGCCAACTCCGCACCGGAAACGCCGATGTGGACATCGAAACCGGCGGCGCCTCGATTCAGCCGATCAAGCCCGGCGTCTTCAGCGTGGAGGCCGACCCGGCCGGCCGCGTGAACGTGACAGTCCGCAAGGGCGCGGTCGAGGTGTTCTCCGACCGGGGCGTGGAAAAGCTCAAGAAAGGCAAGAGCCTGACGATTCGCAGCCGGCGCGATGAGACGACTTTGCGGGCTTCCAAAGCCGAGCCCCGCGACGCCATGGACAATTGGTCCAAGCGCCGCAACAAGATGTTGGAGCCGCCGCCCTACAATCGCGGCTTGTGGACGCCGGGCTGGGGCTGGGGGCCTTACTGGGGTCCGGCATTCTGGTACGGAGGCTGGTGGGGCTACTGGTAGCGACTGTAAGGACGGGCAGGAATGCCCGTCCCTACTCAGCGAGGCTCAATACATCCGCCAGCCGTTCGGGTCTCTCGGCAATCAGCCGTTTGGCCCGGCGGCGCACCCGGTTCCGCACGGCCTCGTCCCGCAAATACTCCACCGGAGACTTGCCGTCGATCCGCGCCAGCATCAGGAACGACAGGTGCCGCATCGCCGCCGGCTCAAACCGGGCCGTCGCCTCGGCGGGCAGCTCAGCCAGCGTGGCTTCCAGAAACACCCGCGCCAGCCGGTGGAATCCGTCCACCCGCTCAGGTAGAAAAGAGCCCTTCAGTAAGAGGTGGTTCAGCGCGAAGGCGGCGTCGTAGGAGGGGTCGCCGAAGTGGACGCACTCGTAGTCAATGAAAATCAGCCGGCCGCCGGTGCAAACCATGTTCTTGGGGCTCCAGTCGCCGTGAGTCAGCGCCAGACGCAGCGGCTCGACCTGGGCGATCCACTCGGCGACGGCGCCCGCGATATCGGGGTGGCGGCGGGCGATGGTGCGGTAATAGGGGTCAGTGCGGAGCTGGTCAAAGGCCGTCTGATCGCCGAAGCGGCTCTCCAGCTCCAGGTCGAGCCATGTTTTGCGGACGGTCAGCCCCAACGCCCGGCCGGCTTGCTCGGCTTTGGCGTCGTCGAGCTTGCCGCGCAGGAGCTCGTCTTTCCACGATTCGGCGTCGGCTGAAAAAGCCTCCATCGCGAACAGGAACCGCGCGTCGTCGCTCCACAGCACGCGGGGGACCCAGCCGTCAGGCAGCAGCTCGGCGGCGGCCAGCAGCCCGTCGCGCTCGCGAAAGATGCGGTTGCGCTCGGCCAGCCACTCGTCCCGCACGCGCAGTTGCGGCAGCGCCTGCTTGAGCACCAGCCGCTGTTCGGCTGACTCGGCCAGCACCACCACGTTTGAGATTCCGCCGCCGAGCTCCCGGCAGCGGAAATCGCCCCCCAGCCCTCGAGACCGCAGGTATTCCGGCGCGGTTTCGGCGCTGAGAGCGAAGCCGCTCACTTCTTTGGGCCGAGCCAGGGATAGAACTGCGTGAACACGTTGTCGGTCTCGGCGTGCTCGTTGTGGCAGGCCCAGCAGCGCTCTTTGGCGAACGCCGTGGAGACATTCTCCAGCCCGCCCGTGACCGGGCCGCCGAAGTCGAAGTAAGCCCAGCCGCCGTCGAACCGCTTGCTGTCCTTGACGGCCCCCTCCACGCGCAGAAACTCGTTGGCGAAGGCGCCGGCCCGGTTGATTGACTCCTGCTCGCCGGCGGAATAAATCTCCATCATCAGCACCGTCCCTTCCGGGAATTTACCGGTCTTTTGATACGCCGTCCAGGCCGCCGGGTGAAGGTAGACGGAATGAAAGTTCTTCTTCTCGGGCTTGGCGCCTTCGCTGTAGCTCATGCCGAGGGACGAGCCCACATGGACCCACTGGCGGTATCCCTCGGGCCGCATCAACTGGTTGTCCGGGGTGAATCGCGGCTCCTCGGCGCCGAGCAGGGCGGCTGCCGCCAGAACAATCAACGCCGGCTTACGCATCGCGGGTCTCCTCGAGGTTAGTTGGCCGGCACGGGCACTTGCCGGTCGGGCTTGGGATTGGTCCGCAGCAACGACCACGGCCGCTGCTTGATCTCGTCGCTGAACTGTTCGAGGTTCTCCGACGTGCGCCGAAAGTTCTCCACGGTTTGATTGATATCGGAGCTGTTGACGGATACGAGCGTACGCATCTCCTCGATCGCTCGGCGAGCCTCGATCAGCGTTGCTTCGAGCTCGGCCAGATCGCGTTTGATCGGCTCGCGGGTCTCCTCGACGGTGCGGTCGATGTTTTGTCGGCGGTCTCGGCGACTTTCTGGACTTCCGCGATGGTTACATCGACTTTGTTGAGCAGCTCGGAGATCTGGTCGGTGATCTGGTCGATCTTGGGCGCCTGAGTCTCGACCATTTCGTTGGCGCCGCGCAGCAGGCTTTCGATGCTCTTCCGGTTCTCGTCGCCGGTCAGCTCCGTCAAGTTGTGCGTCAGCTCGCGCAGATCCGTGATCAACAGCTCCACGTCGTCCTTGACGTCCGTCATCACCACTTTGGCTGTGTCGGTCACCTCGACGACTTTCTTGGTGATGTCGCTAAAGGTGATCGCCTCTTCGGACTTGACGAGCCCTCCGGGTGGAATGCGGGCCGCCTCTTTCGTACCCGGAGTGATCTCCAGGTAGTTGTCGCCCAAGGCGTTCAGGCTGGAGATGGAAGCGATCGAGTCCTCGTTGACGGGGATGTCGTCGCGCAAGTCAAAATGGACTTCGGCCATGGTCGGATCGTCCGGCGCGCGCTTCACGTCGCGGATGACGCCGGCCTTGATGCCTCCGAAGCGGACGAGCTTGCCCGAATCGAGCCCGCCGGCGAACTTGAACCGCGCCGTGTAGGGGACTTTCTGCCCCGAGAGCTGCACCGTGGCGACCGACAGGAACGTCACGACGAAGATCCCCAAGGCGATCAGGACGAACAGGCCGACCTTAGCTTCACTGCTCATGTCGAAGATCTTCAGCATACCAGCCGGGCGGGCTCGCAAATCGCGCCCTACAGCCCCGTCAGGTAATGCGCCTCCCCCATCCCTTGGTCGTCGGGGATGCGGTCCAGGAACTGCCGCACGCGAGGGTGCTCGTGGCGTTGGATCTCTTCGAGCGAGCCGATGGCGATGATCGAGCCCTGATGCAACATGCACAGGCGGTCGGCGATCAGGAAAGCGCTGGCCATCTCGTGGGTGACGACCACAATCGTCATCTTGAACGCCTGCTTGAGGTGCAGGATGAGCTGGTCGATGCCAGCGCCGATGATCGGATCAAGGCCGGCCGAAGGCTCGTCAAAGACCAGGATCTCCGGGTCCATCGCCAGCGCGCGCGCCACCGAAGCGCGCTTGCGCATGCCGCCGGAAAGCTGCGCCGGAAACAGATTTTCCGCTCCTTCCAGGCCCACCTGGGCCAGCTTCATCTGGGTCATCAGCTTGATGGTCGGCTCGGCCAGCTTGGTGTGCTCGCGCAGCGGCAGGGCGACATTGTCTCCCACCGTCATCGAGTTGAACATCGCCGCGCTCTGAAAAGACACGCCCATAATGCGGCGCACCTTGTACAGCTCTTCGGCGCTGCAAGTGGCGACGTCCACGCCCTTGATGTAGATGTGCCCGGAGGTCGGCCGCTCCAGCGCCTCCACCTGGCGCAGCATCGTGCTCTTGCCCGAGCCGCTGGCGCCGAGGATCACCATCGTCTCGCCGGGGTAGATGTCGAGATTGACGCCCTTGAGCACGTGATGCTCGCCGAAGTGAACATGCAGATCCTGCACCGAGATGACCGGGACGGCGCCGTCCGAGCGGAGACGGTTGACAAGCGCGGAATGGATTGGCCGGCTCATTACCAGAAGAGGTAGAAAAACGCCGTGAACAGCAGGTCCGCGACCACCACCAGGAAGATCGACTTGACCACCGCCGCCGTCGTCGATCGACCCACGCCGACCGGGCCGCCGCTGACGTGAAAACCCTCGTAGCAGCCCACGTGAACGATGATCGTGCCGAAGCCGATGGCCTTAATCATGCTGGTGACAATATCCCGCAGCACCAGCACGTCCATGGTGGCCCCCAGGTAGACGCCCAGCGACATATCGAGGGTGAAGTACGTGAAGATGCCCCCGGCCAAAATGCCGGACGTGACCGCCGCGATCGTCAGACAAGGCAGCATCACCATCATCGCGACGTACTTGGGCACCAATAGGAACTCGATCGGGTCGAGCGCCATCGTCCGCAGCGCATCGACCTCTTCGGTGACCACCATCGTGCCGATTTCGGCCGAGAACGACGAGCCCGAGCGGCCGATCACCACGATGGCCGTCATCAGCGGCCCCAGCTCGCGGGTCATCGAGACGCCGACGAGGTTGATCACAAATTGCAGCGCGCCGAAGCGCTTGAGCTCGGCGCCGCCCTGAAAGGCCATAATCAGGCCCGTCGCGGCGCTAATCAGGCAGACGACCGGCAGCGCGTGAACGCCCACCACGGCCATGTGGTCGATGGTCGAGCGCCAACGCAGGCGGCTGCCGGTGAAGGGATTGGCGCGCCAGGCGGCGGCAAGGGCTCGCCAGAACTGGATGACCAGCCCGCCGATATATTCCACCTTCTCGATGGCGGAGCGGCCGACGGATTCGAGGAACCTCATCGAGATCTCAAGCCCGACGCCTCAGGCATCGGTCGCGGCGTCTTCTTCGCTGTCGGAAATCTCGAAGACGCTCAACAGACGGGTGAGCTCCAGCACGTGACGCGGCGCCTCGTTGAGGCCCACCAAGATGAACCGAGCCTTGATCTTGCGCGCTTCCTGCAAGCCCTCGACCAGGCTGGCGATGCCGGAGCTGTCGATGTAGTGGACCTGCGACAGGTTCAGTATCACGAGCTGCTGGTTGCGGCGTTGGAACAGGTCCAGCACGGTCTCGCGCAGTTGCGGCGACGTGTACAGATCGATATCACCCGTCACGTAGACGATGGATCGGGCGCCGTCGCGTCTGACGTTAATCTCCATGGCTCATTAACTCAATCAGGAGTTTTCTCAATCAGGAGCCTGCGCTTTCCGCCGCGTCCCGAAATTTTCGCATGCGGACGATGTTCGTGTCGCCTTGCCGCTGATAATCCAGCTCATCCATGATGCTGCGCATTAAGAAAATGCCGCGCCCGCCGGGGCGAATCTCCTCGGGCGGCAGGGGCGTGCGCGCGAGCGGATCAAAGGGCTCTCCGCAGTCTTCAATGCGCACTTCGATCCCAACACCGTTGGAGCTGCACGCCAGCGAGAGCTTGCGGTCCACGCGGCCGCCGTAGGCGTGTTTGATGACGTTCCCGATCGCCTCGCCGACCGCCAGGGTGATCGCCTGTGACGCCTTGGCGTTGAAGCCCGCTTCCTGGGCGAATTCCTCAACAACCCGCCGCACCAGCCGCATCCATCGCGGGTGACTGGTGATGGTGAGCTCGATCTCGTCTCCCATGCCCCTTTCGGCCCATTCTCCCACTACTCTGCAACCGTCTCCGGGACGCGGCCCCCGGCGATCAAGGCGTAGTCTAACATGGCGGGAGCCGCGCCAAAGCCGCGCGGCGGCGCGCTTTGCTACAGTTCCGGAAATGCCAGCCTCGCCCGCCCGTCGGGCCGCTTTTGAGATTTTGCTACGCGTCGAGCAAGGCGCGTACGCCGACGAGCTGCTGCACAGCCGCCGCCTCGATGCGCTCGAAACACGCGACCGCGCCCTGACCACGGAGCTGACCCTGGGCGTGCTGCGCTGGCAGGGAGCGATCGACATGCTGCTGGTGGGCTCGGCGCGCCGCCGCATTGAGAACCTCGACCCGGAGGTGCGCGCGGCTTTGCGGTTGGGCGCTTATCAGCTCCGCTATTTGTCCAAGATTCCAGACCGCGCCGCCGTCTCCGAGAGCGTCGAGCTAGTCAAAGAGTCACGAAACCCGTCGGCTTCGGGCTTTGTCAACGCGGTGCTGCGCCAACTGCCCGAACGCCGGCCGGGGACCTCGGAGAACGAGCAAGCGCACCCGCGCTGGATGGTCGATCGTTGGTGGGCTCGTTACGGGACGGAAACGGTCAACGAGCTGCTGGCGTCCTTTCTGGAGCCGCCGGCGACGTATTTGCGGCTCAGCGCGAGGTTTCCGTTTGAGGAGACCGCGGGCGTGCTCGAAGCCGAGGGGGTTCGCCTTTCGCCGACCGCTGTCGCCGGCGCTTGGCGGCTGGAAGAAGGGCGGGTGCAGCAGGCCGCGTGTTGGGCCGAAGGGCGCGTCCGCATTCAGGATTTGGGCTCGCAGCAGATTGCGCCAATGCTGCGCCCGGCGGCCGACAGATCGCTGCTGGACCTGTGCGCGGCGCCGGGCGGCAAGACGCAGCACGCCATTGAGCTGCGCGGATCCGTTGATGGGGTGATCGCCTGCGACCTCCATCCGCGGCGGCTGCGGACCATGCGGACGCTTGCGGCCGAGCTCCCGCCGCTGGTGGCGCTCGACGCCGGCAGGGCGCTGCCGTTTCGCAAGAAATTCGACCAGGTCTTGATCGACGCACCCTGCTCGGGAACCGGCACACTGTCGCGCAATCCCGAGATCAAGTGGCGGCTGCGGCCGGAGGATCTGGCCGATTTGCAGGACCGCCAGAAACACATTCTGTTGCATGGGCTCGACGCGATGGCGCCCGGCGGCTGCGTGGTCTATTCCACCTGCTCGATCGAAGCCGAGGAGAATGACCACGTAGTGCAAGCCGTCTTGCGGCGCAGGCCGGCGTTTCGGGTTGCCGAGCGCCTGCTGCGGCTGCCGGGGCGTGAGATGGGCG
>CAYOPA010000166.1:225-10445 GCA_964405625.1 uncultured Bryobacterales bacterium | reverse complement strand
CGGGCGGCGCTGCACCACTTTGAGATCCTGTGGCCCGAGCGCATGGCGAAGGCGGGATCTCCTCCTGCGGGATGATCGTCCGACCCTCAGCCGTGGAGGTCCCCAATCCGCCAACGATCCAGACGTGGTCCCAATCTCGAGCTTTGAGCTTCTTTGACATCTCCGTGTTCATTGTTCTCCAGCCGCACCTGGTCGGTTACAGCGACGCGCCAATAGTCTGGTCTGCAAATTTCCCATATCGATTCTACGCGAACTCGTTGCTTCCGCGCGGCGGACGCTTTATGCTGTGAGCACCGTCGCCCTGCGGACGGATAGAGAACGTGTCTGCAACAGCCCGCCTTCTTCTCGCCTTGGCCGCCGTGTCGGCGCCTTCGGCTCTGTACGCCGCAGGGCCGGGCGATCCGGAGTTTTTTGAAACCCGCATCCGCCCGCTCTTGGCCGACAACTGCTACGCCTGTCATACAGCCTCGAAGATGGGCGGCCTGCAACTGACCTCCAAGGCCAGAGCCGAACGCGGAGGCGCATCCGGTCCGGCGATTCGGCCCGGCAACGCCCAGGCCAGCTTGCTGATCCAGGTGGTCAGCCACAGCCACGACAAGCTCAAAATGCCCCCTTCGGGCAAGCTTAGCGACGAACAGATCGCCGACCTGACGATGTGGATCGACGCCGGGGCCGTGTGGCCGGAGACCGACGACGATGCGCTGCTGATCTCGGATGTGGAGACTACCGAATACCGTATCTCTCCGCAGCAGCGGGCATTCTGGTCCTATCAGCCGGTCGCCAAGCCGGCCCCGCCGGCCGTGCGCGACGCCAAGTGGGCGCGCACGGGCGTGGACCGCTTCGTGCTCGCGCGGCTGGAGCAAGCCGGCATAGCCCCGGTCGAGCGCGCCGGCAAGCGCGAGCTGATCCGCCGCGCCAGCTTCGACCTGATCGGCTTGCCGCCGACGCCGGACGAGGTCGCCGAGTTCCTGGCCGACGATTCAGCGGACGCGTTCGCGAAGGTGGTGGACCGGTTGCTGGCTTCGCCGCACCATGGCGAGCGCTGGGGGCGCTATTGGCTCGATCTGGCGCGCTACGCCGACGGCGCCTTGGGCACCGCGGTCGACGCTCCCTATGAGAATGCCTTCCGCTACCGCGACTGGGTGGTCGAGGCGCTCAACGACGATCTGCCCTACGACCAGTTCGTGCGGGCGCAACTGGCGGCGGACCTGCTCCCTGAGCCCGATCGCGAGAAACATCTGCCCGCGTTGGGATTTTTGGCGCTGGCGCCGGGCGGCGACGACCGCGTGGACGTGACCACCAAGGCTTTCCTCGGTCTGACGGTCGGCTGCGCCGAGTGCCACGACCACAAGTACGACCCGATCCCCACCAAGGATTTCTACTCGCTGCAAGGCGTCTTCAGCAGCACGGAGCTGCATGAGTATCCACTGGCGCCGGAGGAAGAGGTCAAGGCTTGGAAAGCGGCCAAGAAGGCTGTTGACGAGAAAAAGGCGGAGATCGCCAAGTTCATCGAGGACCAGAGCGCTTCGCTGCGGCAGATCCTGTTCACCCACACGGCCGAGTACATGATGGCTGCTCGGAAGGCGATCACGGAAGGCGTTGACGCCGAGCACGCCCCCGAGGCCGCGGGTCTGGACGGCGAAATCCTGGGCCGCTGGGTCGTCTACCTCCGCGACACCGATATCGAGCACCAGTTCCTTAACGACTGGAAGGCCGTGATGGAGCGCGGCGGCTCGGACGAAGAGGCTCGCGCGGCGGCCGAGGCGTTCGAGCGGCAAGTGATCGCGGTGGACAAGGAAAAGACCGAGATTGAGGACATCAACTACGTCCGGCTCGGCGGCGCCAAGGGCGTGGCGGATGAGAAGACCAGGCAGTACACGAACCTCGAATTTCTGGACTTGAAGAAGTGGTACTTGTGGCGCGACATGGCGTACAACCCGTACACGCCGAGCGGCTTCAAGTTCGACGGCGGCGTTTACTACTTCGGCGACAAGAAGGGCTTTGAGGTCGATCGCTTCCTGGGCGGGCTCTGGAAGGCGAGGCTGGAGACGTTGCGCGCTGAGCTCAAGACTCTGGAAGAGGCTCTGCCGGAGCAGTATTCCTTTATCCACGGCGTGCGCGACAAGCAAAAGCCCGAGGATCTGCGGGTGGCGATTCGCGGCGACAAGGAGAATCGGGGCGAGCTCGCTCCGCGGGGCTTCGTCCACATCCTGTGCGACGGCGAGCCCGAGCCCTTCAGCCAGGGCAGCGGCCGGCTGGAGTTGGCCGAGGCGATCGTCGATCCGAAAAATCCGCTCACCGCCCGCGTGATGGCCAACCGCATCTGGATGGGGCATTTCGGCGCCGGACTGGTGGGCACGGCCAGCAACTACGGGCAGATGGGCGAACGGCCGACGCACCCGGAACTGCTGGACTATCTCGCCGCCCGGTTGGTGGAGAGCGGCTGGTCGATGAAGGCGCTGCATCGCGAGATCGTGCTGTCGTCGGCGTGGCAGTCGAGCTCGAACCACGACGAGCGCGCCGCGGCCGCTGACCCGGATAACAAGCTCTACTGGCGGGCGAATTTGCGGGAGCGGCTGGACGCCGAGGCGTTGCGGGATGCGCTGCTGTCGGTCTCGGGCCGATTGGACCTGAGCGTGGGCGGACCGCCCGCGAAGCTCGGCGACAAGCTCGAACGGCGGGCGATCTACGGCAATGTCAGCCGCACGGAACCCGATCGCACCATGGCGCTGTTTGACTTCCCCGACCCGAACGCCACCAGCGATAAGCGCGCCAACACGCAAGGGCCGATGCAGCGCTTGTACTTTATGAACAACGAGCTGGTGGCCGAGCAGGCCAAGGCGCTGGCCGACAGGCTGCACGCCGAGGCGCCGGGCGGCGACGAGGAGCGGATCCGCCGCGCCTACGCGTTGCTGTATTCGCGGGAACCCGGCGCGGCGGAGATTGAGCTCGGATTAGAGTATCTGGCCCAGGCCGAGAACGCCTGGCCGCGTTACGCGCAGGCTCTGCTGGGTTCTAGCGAGTTGCGGTCGGTGCGCTGAGGGGCGAACGGAGCGGACGAGGACAGAACGATGACCAGACGCGATGCACTGAAGATGATGGGCGCCGGCTTCGGCTCGGTCGGCCTGGCGAATTCACTGGCGGGGGCGACGGCCGGACAGACGCCGCACTTTGCGCCACGCGCCAAGAACGTCATTTTCCTTTTTCTCAACGGCGGACTGTCCCAAGTCGACTCGTTTGACCCCAAGCCGGAGCTCCAAAAACGCGACGGCGAGCCCATGCCGGGACCGAAGATCAAGACCGACCGCGCCGCCGGCAGCCTGATGAAGTCGCCGTTCGCCTTCCGCAAGCGCGGTCAGAGCGGCATTGAGGTTTCCGAGATCTTCGACAAGGTCGGCGACTCAATCGACGATTTCTGCGTGATCCGGTCCTGCTACTCCGACAACGGTAACCACGGCCCGTCGCTGATGCTGATGAACTGCGGACACCAGTTGCCGGGCCGGCCGTCGTTGGGTTCGTGGGTGACCTACGGCCTGGGTACGGAGAACCAGGATTTGCCCGGCTTTGTGGTGCTCTGCCCCGGTTATCCGGTCATGGGGCCGGTGCTTTGGTCGTCGGCGTTCCTGCCGAACACGTTCCAGGGAACGTACATCCCCAACGCCGAGAAAGATCCCGAGAAACTGCTGCAAAACATCCGCAACCATCAGATGAGCTCGGTCGAGCAGCAGCGCCAGCTTGAGCTGCTCGATAAGCTCGACAGTCATTACCTGGACCGGCTGGGCTACCAGCCGCAGCTCGAATCGAGCATCCAGTCGATGGAAGTCGCTTACCGGATGCAGACCGAGGCGCCGAAAGTGTTTGATATCGCCAAGGAGCCGGAGAAGACGCGCGAGCGCTACGGCGACAGCGATTTCGGGCGCGGCTGCCTGATGTCGTTGCGGCTGGTGGAAGCGGGCGTGCGCATGGTGCAGGTCTACTACGGCAACTTCCAGCCGTGGGACAGCCATGACGACATTCTGGTGCACGGCAAGCTGGCGCGCGAGGCCGACGGCCCGATCGCGGCGCTGGTGGAGGACCTGAAGCTGCGCGGGTTGTTTGACGAGACGTTGCTGGTGATCGGCAGCGAGTTCGGCCGCACGCCGATGATCCAGAACAGCGGATTGGAGAAGATCGGCAAGGGCCGCGACCACAACGTGCCCGGCTACACCACGCTGCTGGCGGGCGGCGGCGTGAAGGGCGGCATGACGTATGGCGCGACGGACGATTTCGGCTTCAAGGCGGTGGAGAATCCGGTCCACCCGCATGACCTGCACGCGACCATGCTGCATCTGCTTGGGCTGGACCATACCAAGCTCACCTACCGCCACAGCGGCCGGGACTACCGCCTAACGGACGTGGCGGGCAATGTGATGCACGATATTCTGGCCTGACCGGCCCTCTATCGCCCTCAAGCGCCGCCGCAGACCGTAGCCCCGGTCGTAAGGGGCCTTAAGCGGGAGCGTATTCGAGCCCGTAGGGCGGCATCCCAATAGCCCGGCCCGGGAGGGTCGGGTTTGCGCCGGTCGCGAGGCCCCCTTCTTTCTTGGGTTTACGACCTAGTCCCTGCCACGCCTCTCAGGCAATTCATTCGCGAAGATCTGAGCCGGAATCGCTAAGGCGCCCGCACCGCCTCCACCAGAATCTCGTCCAACAAATTGCGGATGTACGACGTCGAAACCCCAAAGTTGTTCACGAACCCCGCAAAGATCAGCTCGCGGCCATCCAGCGCCGTCGCATAGCCCGCCAGCGCCGTCACGTGCGTCAGGGTGCCGGTCTTGGCCAGAATTCTGCCTTTGGCGAGAGTCTTCGAAAACCGCCAATCCAGCGTGCCGTCCTCTCCGGCGATCGGCAGCGAGGCCAGCCAGAAATCGCGATGCTCCGAGGCCGCCATCTTTTGCAGCAGCTTCACCGTGCCCGCCGGCGTGACCAGGTTTTTGCGCGACAGTCCCGAGCCGTCCTCAATGTAGAACTCCCAGGGGCTCAGGCCTGATTCTTTCAGAAACGCTCGCATCTCCTCCACGCCGGCCTCCACGCTGCCGACGTTACGGCGCTGGTAACCGACCTCGCGCAGCAGCATCTCAGCGTGCAGGTTGTGGCTGTCCTTGTTGAGGGCTTTGAGGATTTGCGACAGAGGGGCTGAGTCTCGCTTGGCCAGCGGCAGGCCGGCGGGGGCCGGCGGCGGCGTGGCCAGCGCTTTGAGGTCGGCGACTTGATGACTTTCCAGGTAGCGGGCGCGAACGCCGCCGCGCAACTCCACGCCCTCGTCGGCGAGCGCCTGGCGCAGCGCGATGGCGGCGAACAGCGCCGGGTCATCCACGGCCACGTTCATCTGACGGCCCGGCGAGTGCCGCGAGATCTGCCCCCACAGGTCCAGGCGTCGTAGGCCGGGATGGACGCGCAGGTCGAGCCGCCGGGCGACGGTCCGGGTCGACGCCGTCACCGAGAGATTCCGCAAATGGAAGTAGTCGAGGTCCGGGTTGGGCGTCAGCCGCGCCGGCTCGCCTGCCGCGGTTGCGGGCCTGACGAGGATCTGGAGCTGGTTGTCATTGAAGGCCAGCGCCGAGGTGGGAGCGCCGTACCCCCAGGAGATGTCTTCGAGCGACCAACCCGGCGGGTAGGGGTCCCAAACGTAGCGCGAGGCGTCTCCGACAATGTCGCCTTCCACAATGCGCAGCCCGGCGGCGACGGCCTGGCGGGCGAGGTCGCGCAGCGGCGCCAGCCGGTCGGGATGGAACTCAAGGCGGGGATGGTAGGGCAGTTGGCGCGAGGAGAGGTTCGGGTCGCCGCCGCCATGGAGCACGAGGTCTCCCGCGAGCACGCCATTGACGAGGGCGCCTTCGCCGAACAAGGTCGTCTGGAAGCGCGCGTCCGGTCCGAGGCGGGACAGCGCCAGGGAGGAGGCGTAGATCTTGGCGTTGGAAGCGGGGACGAAGAGCTTGTCGGGGTTGTGCCCAAACAGCGCTTCGCCGGACGCGGCGTCGACGATCAGCACGCCCCAGGTGGCGCGCTCAGCCGCGGGCCGGGCGAGAATCGCTTCGGCCCGGTCCGCCAGCGAGCGAGGCGGATCCTCGGCCCGCAGCGGACCGTGGCAGACCAGCAGCAGAAGCGCGGCGGGTAGAAGAGATCGGGCCAGGGCGCGGGGCATGACTGGCCTTCATGATAGGCAAGGATGGGACGTCGGGGCTTGCGTGAGGCCAACCGCATGAATACTTCTGGGGCCGTATCCCTATTGATTGACAAGGCGCTATATGGCTCGCCGCCTATGACGCCACCGCAAAGCGCGCCGGGTTCAGCAGCCGCAGGTCCACGTCCTTGCTCGCCCCTTCGACCATCAGGTCGGCCATGATCTTGCCGGTTCCCGGCGCCAACATCACGCCTTTCTTGAAATGCCCGGCCGCCACGAAAATCTCCGGCCGCCCCGGCGCCGCGCCGATCAGCGGCCGCATGTCGGCGCAAAACGGGCGGAAGCCTGACCAAGCGTAGTCGGTCGGCTCGGACGCTAGCGCCGGGAAATGGCTGTTGAGCTCGTCGCGAATGTCCTCCAGCGTCGCCGAGTCCACGCCGCGCTCAAAGCCCAGATCGTCTTCCGAGCCGCCGCCGGCGATCGGTCCTGCTTCGAGCTGCCAATAGTAGTAACGTCGGCACATGACCGTGTGGCGCAGCCGCTTCGGTCCCGACGGCAACGCCAGCAGGGTGCCGCGGATCGGTTTGATGGGCGGTTCCCAGCCGAACGCCGCAGTCAGCAAGGGGGTCCAGGCGCCGGAGGCCAGCACCATCCGCCCGGCCGCGATGCGTACGTTGTCCGTGACCACCGTCGCGCCGACAGACCGTACTTCCTGGCCCCCGCAGATCCGCACGCCGCGGCGCCGCAACTCGGCCGTCAGACCGGCGGCGAGCTTGCCGGGATGCACCTGGCCGTCGCGGTCGGCGCGCAGCGCGGCGGCCTCAACGGTCAGCGCGGGCTCCAGCCGGCGGACTTGCTCGGGCGAGAGCATCTCGCCGTGAAATCCGGCGGCGGCCATGGATTCCACCGCCGCCCGGCCGCGCGCCACGTCGGCGTCGTCATAAAGCAGTTGCAGAATGCCGCCGCGGGTCAGGTCGCAGTCAAAGCGCTCGGCCCAGTCGTCGTACAAAATGCTGCTCAGCCGAGCGATCCCCGCGATCGGGCCTAGCTCCGGGCTCTGCTGGGCGAACCACAGGCCGCCCGCGTTGGCTCCGCTGGCCTCGCCCAACGGCCCGCGCCGGTCGAGCACAACCACGTCGGACACGCCCGCCTCTGTCAAATAGTAAGCGGTAGCCAGGCCAATTAAGCCGGCGCCGACGATGACGACATCGGCCGTGGCGGGGGGCTCGTCCGAGGCCGCCAGAGTCTCGGTTTGCTCCGCTGAAAGGGTGCGGAACCAGACTGAATCTTGCACCCCCTTATCGTATCGTTTAGCCGTCGAGATCAGTCACCACAAAGGGCGGCCGTCCTCCTCGCCGAGCTCTTGGATGGACGACACGGCGGGATGGCTGATCTGCGTCGCGCGGCGGGCGGTCGCCAGGAACGCCGGAGCCACGCGCAGAGTGACCAAGCGGTCGAGGCGCTCGTCGTGGGCGAGGTAGACATCGCCGGAGCGATCGTCGGCGAGCAACCGGCGGATGCGGCACGGTCCCATGGCGCTGCCGAGCATGGAAGAGGCGGTTGACGCGTCGTTATTCTAGACCCCCGGACCGCGCCGAGCGGGTCTAGCCACACCATCTTGGCATGCTACGATTCAGCGATGCCAATCGTCGATATCACGCTCCTCACCGGCCGCAGCCAGGAAAAGAAGGCCGCGTTGATTCACGAGGTGACCGATGCGACGGTCCGGGCGCTGGGCGTGCCGCCGGAGAGCGTACGCGTCCTGCTGCGCGAAATCGAGCCGCACCACTTCGCCGTCGGCGGCGTGCCGAAAGCCCCTCCGCCGAAGTGACGTTCCCTTCGGGCATAGCGCGCCGCTGCTAATAGGCGGCCACTAATAGCCCGCGACCATGCCGTCCTTGCGAGGGTCCGTCCCGCCGATCAGCACGCCGCGTTCCCAGTCGATCTCAATCGCTTGGTAGCCGCCAAACGCGCCGGGCGTCCAGACCACGTTGTGTCCCATGCGAGCGAGGCGGCGCGCCGTGCTCGGCCCGACGCCGGATTCGACCGCCAAGCCGAGCTCGGGGTGATGGCGGAAGCGCGCCGCCTCGCCGGCTTCCTGCACGTTCATGCCGAAGTCGATGCGGTTGATGAGCGCTTGCGCATGGCCCTGCGGCTGCATGTCGCCGCCCATCACGCCAAAGCTGAGCCACGGCTTTCCGTCGCGCATCGCCAGCGCCGGGATGATGGTGTGGAACGGCCGCTTGCGGGGAGCGAGCTCGTTCGGGTGGCCCTTCTCAAGCGTGAACAACGCCCCGCGGTTCTGCATCACGAAGCCCGTACCCGGCGCAACCACGCCCGACCCGAAATTCTGATAGATCGAGTTGATGAAGCTGACGGCGTTGCGGTCCTTGTCGACCACCGTGAGGTACACCGTGTCCGAAGAGCCCGTATCCACGCCGGTCTTCACGTTCTTGGCGGCCCGCTCGGGGTCGATGCGGGCTCGCTGTTGGCGGGCGTAGTCTTTGGAGATCAGGGTCTCCACGGGGAGCTTGGAGTGCGCCGGATCGGCCAGCCAAGCGGCCAAGTCGGCAAAGGCGAGCTTCTTGGCCTCGATCATCAAGTGCAGCAGCTCGGGCGAATTGTGCCCCAGCTCGGCGACGTCGTAGCCCTCAAGGATGTTGAGCATCTCCAGCGCCGCCATGCCTTGGCCGTTCGGCGGCAGCTCGTGGATGTCGTACCCGCGATAGTCGGTGGAGATCGGCTGGACCCATTCGGAATGCTGGTAAGCGAAGTCTTCGAGCGTCACCGGCCAGCCCAGGCGTTGGAGCTCGGCGACCATGCGCTCGGCGAGCTCGCCTTTGTAAAACGCGTCGCGCCCGGCGCCGGCCAGCAGCTCATAGGTGCGGGCCAGATCCTCGTTAACGAACACATCGCCGTGGGCGTAGGGCCGTCCATCGGGCTTGAGGAAGGTCTTCGCGAAATTCTCCGTCTCGGCATGGGGAACGACGCCTTTGTCCCAATCGCCGGCGATGACCTCCGAGACCGGGAAGCCGCCGCGGGCGTACTCGATGGCGGGAGCGAGGGCCTCGGCCAACGTGAGCGTGCCGTGTTGTTCGAGGATGGCGGCCCAGGCGTCCACGGCGCCGGGGATAGTGACCGCATAAGCGCCGATTGCGGGGATTCGGTCCAACCCTTTTTCTTCAAAAAACGACGGATCGGCGGCCTGCGGCGAAAAGCCGCTGCCGTTGAGCCCGACGAGCTTGTTGTCCCGCGCCGACCAGGCCAGCATGAACACGTCGCCGCCCGGCCCGGTCATCATCGGCTCGACCACGGCTAGGACGGCGGCGGTCGCCACGGCTGCGTCAAAAGCGTTGCCGCCTTGCTGCAATACCCTTAGACCGGCCTGAGCCGCCAGCGGTTGGCTGGTCGCCACCATCCCGTTGCGAGCCAGTACAGCCGAGCGGCCGGCCTTGGCCTCGCCGGCCGGTCGATCGGCGCCGAACGCCGCGGCGCCCAAGAACATTACACTCATTGCCCAAATCTCCGCTCGCATTAGACTGCCCGTCCGTGCTCGCCACGATTTTAGCCGAGATTGAGCCGAGCACACTTGAAAAAGTGTTACGATTGCCGTTGCGCCCGCTCGTCTCTCAGGCGGACGCCCTAGTTGGCGACAAATCGCCCTGATTCATCGAGGAGAATTGAATTGCTGAAAGAGTTCAGAGAATTTGCCATGCGCGGCAACGTGGTCGACATGGCGGTCGGAATCGTGATCGGCGCCGCGTTCGGCAAAATTGTCACGTCGTTCGTCAGCGACATCATCATGCCGCCGATCGGCATGTTGATGGGCGGCATGGACTTCTCGGACTACTTCATCAATTTGAGCGGGGGAACAGCCACTACGCTTGCCGCCGCGAAGGAAGCCGGAGACGTGACGCTGAACTACGGCGCGCTCATCACGACGGTGCTGGACTTTGTGATCGTGGCGTTTGCGATCTTCCTGGTCATCAAGCAGATGAACCGGCTGAAGAAGGCGGAGCCCGCGCCGGCGCCGCCGGCGCCGCCCGAGCCGACGGCT
>CAYOPA010000166.1:0-215 GCA_964405625.1 uncultured Bryobacterales bacterium | reverse complement strand
AGGCGCGGTAGAGCGGTGATTGTGGCGCACGGCTCTAGCCGTGCACGCGAGGCTTTGCCTCGCGAAGTAACTTGTCGGGCCACAGGCCCCACTGCACGGCGCAGCCGCGCGCCACACTCACTATCCAAGCTATCCAAGCAACAGCCGTTGAAGCCCTCTCAAGCTGGCGGTCTCAAGATCCGGGCGCTCGGCGGCGTCGCGTGGTTCCGTGTGCG
>CAYOPA010000165.1:0-10459 GCA_964405625.1 uncultured Bryobacterales bacterium | reverse complement strand
CTCCCAATGCGACCTGCACACCACGACGAACATCCTCGCCACGCCGCTGGCCGCAAAATGCTCGCAGCCCTTCCGCCCCCACGATCCGGCGACCGGCCGCGCCGCCTCCGCGCGCTGCTGCACCAGCGACATCACGCTGGCCGAGTACAAAACCCTTTGCGGCAAGATGGACGCCTTTGACCCCAAGGCGGCCACCCCGGAAGCTTACCTCTCCACCGAAGCCTGCACGGGCGAGCTGATGACCCACGCCGAGAGCATCGCCTTGTTCAAGGAACTGGACGTGGAGATGGTTCCCGAGATCAAGTCCCCGCAGGTCGAGATGCCCTTCAACGGTTTCTCCCAGGAGGACTACATCCAAAAGATCCTCGGCGAGTACCGGGCCGCGGGCGTTCCAGCCGAGAGGGTGCGCGTACAGTCGTTCCGGCTCGACGACATCCTGTATCTGCTCGACAAGGAGCCCGCCTTCGGCAACCGGGCGGTCTACCTCGACGGCGTCCGCACCGAAGCTGACGCGGCTCGATCGGCGGCGCGGTTCCCCGAGCTTGTGGAGCGAGGAGTGACGGTGCTGGCCCCGCCGCTGTGGGCCTTGCTGACCCTCGACGGGGACGGCAAGCGCATCCCGTCGGACTACGCCAAGGCCGCCAAAGCCGCCGGGCTGGCGATCATTCCTTGGACGCTGGAGCGCTCAGGCGACCTCTCCGACGGCGGCGACTGGTATTTCCAGTCCACGGCCGCCGTGACGAAGAACGAGAGCGCCTACCTGGAAGTCTTGGACGTCCTGGCGCGCGACGTGGGCGCCCTGGCGGTCTTTTCCGACTGGCCGGCGACCGTCACTTACTACGCCAATTGCATGAAATAGTGGCGGAAGCCAGTGGGAGTCGAACCCACCTCTGCACGCCAAAGCGGCAGACAACGGTTTTGAAGACCGCACCCAGCGCCGGCCAAGACTGGCTTCCGTAACCCCTCATTGTAGTAGGGGTAGTAGTAGTCACAACCCTTGTGCCTTGTGGCGCACGGGTATGCCGTGCAGTCGGGCCTGCGGCCCGACAACAAACTACTCCGGCAGCTCCTCACTAGCCGGCTCCGGCAAAAAGAAACTCGACCCAAACCCAATCAAGTACGTCGCCAATCCCACCGCGCCGGCCGCCATCGCCAGCTTCTCCGGCGCCGTTGCTCCCGGCGCGTAAGTCGCTAGGGTGGTGGTCACCCAAGCCGCCGAGGTGCCGATCATCCGGCCGCCGATGTTGGCCGCAAAGCTCTCGCCCGTGCCGCGCAAATAGACCGGGTAGACCCGCGGCAAATAGTTGCCCCAAAAGCTGAACTGGCCGACGGTCAGTAAGCCGATCAACGCCGCGCCCCACTTGAGCATCGTCAGGTCGTTGGTAGCCGCATAGAAAAACACCAACGGCATCACAATCAGGCCCGGAACCTGGAACACCCGTATCAAATTGCGGCGGCTGACAATGCGAACCACAAGGAAGGCCAGAAGGAAGCGGCCGACCAGGCCGCCGATCTCCTGAAACGCCTGCACGCCACTCACGGCCTGCTCCTGGCCCACCCGGTCCAGATCAGCCACCAGACCAGGCACGATGCGCGGCAAATGCTGGATGGCGCCGAAGGCGGCGCCATAGCTGCACGCGAACATCAGGGCGGTCACAATCGTCGTCTTGCGGAAGCGCGGGTTGAAGAGCTCGCCGATACTGGCCCGCTTGAGCGTGCCGGCCGCCTTCTTCGCGGCCCATTCAGGCGACTCGGGCAAGAACGGCCGAATCACGATCAGCGGCAGCGCCGGAATCACGCCGGAAATCAGCGTATAGCGCCAAGCTTCGTTTCCGCCCATAATCTGCGGGAAGGAATCGGCGTAGGTGACGGCCAGGAAGTAGGCGCCGGTCACCAGCAGGCCGCCGATCGACGAAAAAGCCTGTGTATAGCCCAGCACGCTCTCGCGCTGCTGCGGATTCGGGAAAAGCTCCGCCAGCCAAGCCACCGCGGCCACAAACTCCACCGAGACGCCCACAAAAGTGGTGCAGCGGAAGAACAGCAGCATCTCCGGGCTGGTCGAAAACCCGGCGGCCAGCGCCGAGAAAGCATACAGCAGGATCGACCACACCAGCACGCGGCGGCGGCCCAGACGGTCGGTCAGGTACCCGCCCAGCAGGCCGAACACACCGCCCATCAGCGCCGGCACGTAAAACAGCATGCCGACCCACTGGTTGAACTCCGCGCTGCCCGGCGCGACGCCCGCGAGCTCCAGCAGCGCCGGCCTCACGATGAGCGGCAGCATTAACAGTTCATAGATGTCGAAGGCGAAACCGAGCGCCGCGACGGCGCAGATCAGCCACTGAATAGGTGTGAGCCTCATGGTGCGATTCGCCTAGTCTACATCGTTTGTGGCGCACGGCTGGGCCGTGCACGCGAGGCTGCGCCTCGCGAATTAACTTGCCACAAGCGTTACTAACTGAGAATCGCCCCAGCCATCGCCCAACCGCTCAACCAAGCCCCTTCCACCCTCGGCCCGGCGCACCAATCCCCACAAGCCCCCACGCCCAGCCCCAAGTCAAACAAACAACTCTCCTCCAGCGGCTCGGGCGGCAGTGCAAATCGCCACCGATGCGCCCACGCCTCGCGCGGCGTTAGCTCGCTCAGCCCGGCCGCCCGGCCAAACGCCTCCAACAGCTCCTGGATCACCGGCATCGCCTCGGCTTCCAGATGCGCTTCGGACCATTCCGGCGAGGCGTGCAGCGTCCAAGTCTCGGGCTCGGCTTCGCGCCCCGGCTTGCTGGAGTCTCTTGCGGCCCACGCCAGCGGCGAGCCCGTAATGTAAGCCGCGTCAAACGGGACCTCCAGCGGCGTATGGAACGCCGCCAGCACCGCCCAGCAGCCGCTCATGGGCGTGCGCGCGGCCTGGGCCGCGATCGACGGGGCGGCAGACCCCAGCAGCGCCGCCGTTTGCGGAGCGGGCGCCGAGACCACCACCGTCTCAAAAACGCCCAGCTCGGCCCCGGCAACGTCCGCCAACGACCAGGCCCCCGGCGAGCCCGTCAGCGCGGCCACCTCCACGCCGTAGCGGAAATCGCCCTCGGAAGCCAAGTCCTTGACGATGGCGCTCATCGACGGCGTTCCCACGTAGCGCACCAGTGAGGCGCCGGTCTTGGGAGTCGCCGCGCCGTCGCGAACATCGGCGAAACGTCCTTCCCACGCCGCCGCCACGCCGCGCGCGAGCCAGTCGTCCGCCTGGGCGCGAAAAGCGTCGCTGCGGGCCGTGAAGTATTGCGCGCCGTGATCAAATCCGGTTCCGGTCGGCGCCCGCCGGGTCGCCGCCCGCCCGCCGGGGCCGCGCCCTTTGTCAAAAACCACGACCTCGCGCCCCGCCCGGCGCAATTCACGGGCGCAGACGGCCCCGGACACTCCGCTTCCGATAACGGCGATCAAAATATCCCCCTCCAGCTCACTAAGGTAGCAATCGGCCTTTGTCGTGAATTCCCGCCTCTCTACATCCGCGGGCGCTACAATCAATGGCCGGAAGGATGTTACCGGCCGGACCCATGCGCTTTCGATACCCCATTCTGGTTTTGCTGGGCGTCGCCGCCCTCTCCGCCGCGCCGGTGGACTTCGTCAAGGACGTGCAGCCGATCCTGAAGGAAAAATGCACGGCCTGCCACGGCGAGCAGCAGCAACTCGGACGCCTGCGGCTCGACGCCAAGTCCATCGCGATGCAGGGCGGCGTCTCCGGCCCGGCGATCGTGCCCGGCCGGCCGGACGCCAGCGAGCTCTTCCGCCGCGTGGCCGGCGTCGGCGACCAGCCCCGCATGCCCATGGGCGGTGAACTGCCCGCCGAGCAGATCGCGACCCTGAAGCAGTGGATCGCCGAGGGCGCCTCCTGGCCCGACGAAGCCAGCGCCCACGCCGAGATCGAGACGCATTGGTCGTTCAACCCGCCCACGCGGCCGGCAGCGCCGAACGTCAGCGACGAAAAATGGCCCGCCAACCCGATTGACCGCTTCATCCTGGCCAAGCTCGACGAGAAAGGGCTGAAAGCCTCGCCCGAAGCCGACCGGGTGACGCTGCTCCGCCGGGCTTACCTGGACATCATCGGTCTGCCGCCGACCATCGACGAGGCTGACCGCTTCCTGGCCGACAACAGCCCCCAAGCCTACAAGAACCTGATCGACGAGCTGCTCGCCTCGCCCCACTACGGCGAGCGCTGGGGCCGTCGTTGGCTCGACGCGGCGCGCTACGCCGACTCCGACGGCTTTGAAAAGGACAAGCCGCGCGAGGTCTGGTTCTACCGCGACTGGGTGATCAACGCGCTCAACCAGGACAAGGGCTACGACCGCTTTGTGATCGAGCAGATCGCCGGCGACCTGCTGCCCAACGCGGGCCAGAACGAGCTGGTGGCGACCGGCTTCCTGCGTAACTCGATGATCAATGAGGAGGGCGGCATCGACCCCGAGCAGTTCCGCATGGAGGCGATGTTCGACCGCATGGACGCCGTCGGCAAGGCCGTGCTCGGCCTCACCGTGCAGTGCGCCCAGTGCCACAACCACAAATTCGACCCGCTCACGCAGAAGGAATACTACAGCCTGTTCGCCTTCCTCAACAACGCGCACGAGGCCAGCATCATCGTCTACACCGACGACGAGCAGGCCAAGCGCCGGGAGATTTTCGAGCAGATCGACGCCATTGAAAAAGGCCTGATAAGCGCCGATCCGGACTGGAAACAGCGCATGGCGGCCTGGGAGCGCGAAGTGCGCGACGATCAGCCCGAGTGGCTGCCGCTGAAGCTCCAGCACGAGGAGCCCAGCGGCCAAAAGTACCACTACTACGAGGACGGCTCGATCCTCGCCCAGGGTTATGCGCCGACGCGGCATAACACGCCGTTCTTCGGCAAGATGGACCTCAAAGGGGTCCAGGCGTTTCAGCTTGAGCTGCTGATGGACCCGGCGCTGCCGCGCGGCGGGCCGGGACGCTCCATATACGGGACCTCGGCGCTGACCGAGTTCGAGGTCGAGATCGCGCAAGGCGACGACCCGAGCAAGAAGACCAAGCTGAAGTTCGTGCAGGCGACCGCCGACGTCAACCCCGAGCTCAGCCTGGTGGACTTGCGGCAGTTCCCCGACAGGGACGGCAAGCGCCGCGTGCTGGGCGACGTGGGCTACGCGATTGACGGCTTTGACATGAGCGCCTGGTCGACCGACAACGGTCCGGCCCGCCGCAATCAGCCGCGCAAGGCCGTCTTCCGGCTCGACAAGCCGATCGCCGTCGATGGCGAGGTCGATTTCACTATCAACCTGCAACAAAAGCACGGCGGCTACAACTCCGACGACAACCAGAATTTGAACCTGGGCCGCTTCCGCATCACCGCCACCCGGGCCGACAACGCCAAGGCCGATCCGCTGCCCAAGCGCGTGCGCGAGCTGCTGGCAGTCCCTGCCGCCAAGCGGACCGCCGAGCAGCAACGCGCGGTCTTCTCCTACTGGCGCACCACCGTGGACGAGTGGGCCGACGCCAACGCCCGCATCGAAGCGCTGCTCGACGAGCATCCCGAGGGCACGACGCAGCTCGTGCTGAAGGAGCGCGAGGAGCCGCGGCTGACCCACCGGCTCGAGCGCGGCGACTTTCTAAAACCCAAGGAGACTGTCGAGCCCGGCACGCCGCGCTTCCTGCCCGCAATGCACGGGCCGGAGCCCGAAACGCCCGCGCGCTTGCAGTTCGCGCGCTGGGCGGTCAGCGACAACCATCCCACGACGGCGCGCTCGATCGTCAACCGCATCTGGCAAGGCTATTTTGGGACCGGGCTGGTGGAAACCGCGGAAGACCTGGGCACCAAGGCGCCCGATCCGTCGCACCCCGAGCTACTGGACTGGCTGGCCGTGGAGCTGGTGGAAAGCGGCTGGAGCCAAAAACACCTCCACCGGCTGATCACGACCTCGCGGACCTACCGCCAGTCGGCCGCCGTCAGCGAGCAACATCTGGAGCGCGATCCGAAGAATCGCTGGCTGGCGCGCGCGCCGCGGCTGCGCGTGGAGGGCGAGATCGTGCGCGACATGGCGTTGGCGGCGAGCGGCTTGTTGAGCCGCAAGATGGGCGGCCCGCCGGTCTATCCGCCGGCCCCGGAGTTCCTGTTCCTGCCGCCCGTCAGCTACGGTCCGAAGCGCTGGGACGTCGCCGAGGACGCCGACCGCTACCGCCGAGGCGTCTATACCTTCCGCTACCGCTCGGTGCCGTACCCGCAGCTCGACACGTTTGATACGCCCAACGGCGACGCGGCGTGCATCCGCCGCGACCGTTCCAACACGCCCATGCAGGCGCTGACCACGCTCAACGAAACGACCTTCCTGGAGGCCGCCCGCGCGCTGGCGCGAAACACCCTGGAACAGCAAGCGGCGGCGGGCGACCGGGAACGGCTGGAGTACGCCTTCCGCCGGGTGCTCACCCGCAAGCCCGCCGCCGCCGAGACGGCCGAATTGCAGGCGATGCTCAACAAGCAGCGCGGGCGCCTGCGCTCCGGCGAGCTCGACGCCGCCAAGCTTGTGGGCGAGGACTCCGCTGAGCTGGCCGCGTGGATGGCCGTCTCGCGCGTGCTGCTCAACCTGGATGAAGCCATTACAAAGGAGTAGAACGCCATGACGCAGCCACTATTGGGGAGAAAGCTCGCGCGCCGCTGGTTCCTCGGCGAGTGCGGAGTGGGCCTGGGCTCGCTGGCGCTGGGCTCGTTGCTGGCCGACTCCGGGTACGCGGTGCAATCCGACGACCCGCTGGCGCCGAAAAAACCCCACTTCGCCCCCAAGGCCAAGCGGGTGATCTACCTGTTCATGGCGGGCGGCCCCAGCCAGATGGAGCTGTTTGACAACAAGCCCAAGCTGGCGGAGCTTGACGGCCAACTGCCGCCGAAAGAGCTGTTGGAGGGCTACCGGGCGGCCTTCATCAACCCCAATTCGAAGCTCCTGGGACCAAAGTACAAGTTCGCCCGCCACGGCCAGTCCGGAGCGGAGATCTCCGAGCTGCTGCCGCACCTGACCGAGGTGGCCGACGACATCGCCATCGTGCGCTCGATGTCCACCGACGCCTTCAACCACGCGCCGGGACAGATCCTGATGAACACCGGCTCGCAGCAGTTCGGGCGGCCGTCGTTCGGCTCCTGGACGACCTACGGGCTGGGCGCGGAGACCCGCGACCTGCCGGCGTTCATCGTCTTCAGCTCAGGCTCGAAAGGTCCGTCGGGCGGCAACTCCAACTGGGGCTCGGGCTTTCTGCCGACGGTCTACTCCGGCGTGCAGTTTCGCTCCTCGGGCGACCCGGTGCTCTACCTGTCGAACCCGGAGGGCGTGGACAACGAGCTGCAACGCGATTCGCTGGACGCGATCGGCAACCTCAACCGCATGCGTCTGGAGAAGCTCAACGACCCGGAGATCTCCACCCGCATCAGCGCCTTTGAGATGGCTTACCGGATGCAGTCCTCGGCCCCGGAGCTGATGGATATCTCCAACGAGCCGCGGCATGTGCTCGACATGTACGGCGCCAAGCCGGGCGAGGGCTCCTTCGCCAACAATTGCCTGCTGGCGCGGCGGCTGGTGGAGAAGGGCGTGCGGTTTGTGACACTGTTCCACGAGGCTTGGGACCAACACGGCAACCTGACCAAGGCGATCAAGGAAAATTGTGAGTGGACCGACAAGCCGGTGGCGGCGCTGGTGAAGGACCTCAAGCAGCGCGGGATGCTGGAAGACACGTTGGTCATCTGGGGCGGCGAATTCGGCCGCACGCCGATGGTGCAGGGCGGCGACGACGGCCGCGACCATCACCCCAACGCCTTCACCATGTGGATGGCCGGCGGCGGGATCAAGCCCGGCATTACGCTGGGCCAGACGGACGAGCTGGGCTTCAACGCCGTGGAGGACAAGGTCCACGTGCACGACTTCCACGCCACCATGCTGCACCTGCTGGGCTTCGACCACACCAAGCTGACCTATCGCTTCCAAGGCCGGGACTTCCGGCTCACCGACGTACACGGCAAGGTCGTGGAGAAGCTGCTGGCTTAGTGGGTCGGATCACGAGGCGCGCTCGAGCCGGTCGAGCAGGTTGTCCACCATCCTGTTCACGCCGACGGCCTCCCGCTGCGCCAGATCATGGAGCGCTCGCAGCTCCTCCCGCCTTCCGATGCTGTCCGCCGGCAATGTCGTCAGCTCGCGACCGTTATCGTCGTAGAGGACCACGCCGATCAGCTCGCCCTGGTCAGGCGTCTCCGTGCGATAGATCTCCACTGCGGAATCCGGAAAATTACAAGACAGATTCCCGTCGAAGGATGTCTCCCATGTGATTTCACCAGCCTTGGTCCTTTCCCACAGGCGATCGACGATGCGGGCTACTTTTTCTTCCAGAGTCATGACGACTAATCCTGTCTGCCGCTCCACACCTCACGGAAGTATATCATGTGCAACATGCAGCCCCTCTCCCGCCGCACCGTCCTCGCCGGAGGCCTCATCGCCCCCTCCCTGGCCGCCGCCGCCGCGCCCGCGCCCCTAAGAATCAACAACATCCGCCGCGCCTTCCACAACGGCGAGCACAACGCCTTCACCGACCTCATCCGCTTCCGGGGCAAGCTCTACCTCACCTTCCGCACCTGCCCCGACGGCCACATGCTCTTTCCCACCTCGCGCATCCTGGTGCTCCAAAGCGACGACGGCCGCGACTGGCGCCAAGTGCAGGAATTCAACGTCCCGCAGCGCGATGTACGCGACCCGCATTTCCTCGTTTTCCAGGGCAAGCTGCTCGTCTATTCGGGGACTTGGTACACCGGCGAGAAAGCTCCCGAGCCCCGCGACATGAACGACATGCTCGGCTTCGCCTCCTGGTCCACCGACGGCGAAACCTGGCACGGGCCCGAAATGCTCGAAGGGACCTACGGGCACTACGTCTGGCGCGCCGCCGCCCACGACGGCAAGGCCTGGCTATGCGGCCGCCGCAAGCGCCTCTTCGAGCAAAGTCCGGGCCATAGCGATAGCGCGCCGATCGTCGAAGCCGCCCTGCTCGTCAGCGACGACGGCCTCATCTTCCGCAAGGCCGGGCTTTTCCAAGAGACCGGCGGCAACGAAACGGCCTTCCTTTTCGAAAAAGACGGCTCCATCCTGGCCGTCGCTCGCGGCGGGGGACGCGGCAACGCGGAGCTCTGCCAGGCCCGGCCCCCTTACCGCGAATTCCGGCGCCGCGATCTGGGCCGCTACATCGGCGGCCCCCTGCTCGCGCGCTGGGGCGACCGCTACCTCGTCGGCGGCCGTCGTAGCATCGAGCCCACCGACCCGGTCACCGCGCTCTATTGGCTGGACCCGGACAAGGCCGAGCTCACCGAGATCGCCACGCTGCCCAGCCGGGGCGACAACTCCTACCCGGGATTCGTCCAGATGAGCCCGACCCGCGGCTTGCTCTCCTACTACTCCACCCACGAAACCGAAAAGGCCGCAATCTTCCTGGCGGACCTGGAGCTCGGCTAGCCCGCGCTCGCGGCTGCTAATCTGAGAGCAATGTCGATGAATGCATTCGCCCGCCTGCTATGCGCGAGCCTGCTGTGCCTGATGCCCGCGGCGGCGCAATCCAAAGCCGAGATCGCCGAAGCCGACAAGCTGCTGCGCGACGGCTCCAAGCGCTTCCTGGCCGTGGTGGAGGGCCTCACCCCCGAGCAGTGGAACGCCAAGGTCGGAACGATGCAACATTCCATCGGCGAGGAAGCCGAGCACATCGCCCTATCGGAAAACGACCTCCAGTCGGTTATCCTACAGGCGATGCAGGCCGCGCCGGTTCCCGGCTCCACCGAGCGGTTGGCCGGTAAGCAGAAGACGATCCACGAGGTATTGCTCGGCGAGGAGTCAGCCGAAAACTACAAATCGCCCAACAAGATCGCCTCCAAGTCCGAGCTAATGGAGTACTACCCGCTGGTTCACAAGAAGCTGATCGCCCTGTGGGAGCAGTCGAAGGACAAGCCGATGGGCGAGCACGTCTATGAGCATCCGTCGGAGAAAATCCGCGACCTCAACGCGCTGCACTGGTTCTACTACATCGCCTACCACCGCGAGAAGCACATCCGGCAGATCGAAAAGCTCAAGGCTCACCCGGACTTCCCGGGCCCGAAATCCTAACCCAGCGCCCGGTCCAGCGCCTCGCAGAAGAAGTACTCGCCCCACATCACCGACTCGCCGACCCCCAGGTCCTTGTCCAGGTGATAAATCCCTTCCTTGAGAATGCCCTCCCAGCCCGGCGTCTCGGACGCTAGGTACGGCGGCGTGGCCAGCGTGACCAGCATCCGCTTGGCGGCGTTGTCGTACAGCGCCGCCTTGGCCGCATCGGGAACCGCCTCGCGCAGCCGCAACAGCCCCGCGGCGACGATGGCGGCCGCCGAGGACTCCCGTCGCTGCTCGACCTCCGGCGGGAAGTCGTAATCCATCAGCGGCACGCCGTCGGCCGGGGT
>CAYOPA010000164.1:0-10463 GCA_964405625.1 uncultured Bryobacterales bacterium | reverse complement strand
AATTCTGCGCCAGAAGGGAAAGGGGATCAGCCGCCTGGCGGGTCGCCGCTATCGGCTGCGCTCCCTGACGAGCTGCTCTTTTTTTCCTTGACTTCCCGACACAGTCACTACGACGCCGGCCGAGTCGCACTCACCGGTCGCGGGCATTGACAACAAAGATGCCTTAGATGCTGAACACCGGGCATGGCGCGGCCCGGATGAGCGGAAAGGCGTCCGCGCTGAATCCCCCCAGCAGCCCATGCGAGACGCTGCGGCCCACCAACAGCGCGTCGAGCGACTGCTCGCGGACGACCTCCAGAACGTAGGGCGTGGCTTCCAGACCGTCCGTGTGCGCCACGGCGTCGCAGCCGACGGCGTCAATCAACTCCTCGAGCCGTTCGCGGGAGGCCTCGCGCACCAACTGCTGGGTTTCGTCGGGGAACCATTCCCCCGCGCCCCAGTCGATAGCCGGCGGCACGTGGATGACGTGGAGCTCGGCCTGCCAGGACTGGGCGAAGCTCCAAGCCCAGCGCAGCACGCGTTCGGAGGTCGCCCGGTCGCGCAAGGCCAATGCGCAACCGATTTTTTTGTACGGTCCGGCGGCGAAGGCCGGCCTGTCCTCCATGTGGACGCCGGTGAGCACGGGGACATCGACATCGTGCAGCACCTTTGCGGTGACCGATCCCAGCAGCATCCGGCGGAACAGCCCATGCCCGTGGGTGGGCAGCACGACCAGGTCTACCTTGCGCTCCTTCACATTCACGGCGATGCGATGCGCCGGATCGCCGGCTTCAACCAGAGCCTGACAGTCGCCGCTCAGCGAGACCTCGGCGGCCAGCTTCTCCAGCCGTTGCTTGGCCTCGGCGACATCGGCGGCCGCCAGGTCGGGACCTGCAAGGAGCTCTGGATGGCGAGACGCCGACGCGATGACGTGGAGGAACAGTAAGGTCGAGTCAAAGTGCATCGCCAGCGCCACGGCTTGTTCGGCGGCGGCGCGCGACTTCTCCGAGAAGTCGATGGGCGTCAGAATGGTGTCGATTTGGAGCATGGGGACCGCCTTTGCGCTCAAATGCTGATGACCGGGCACGGAGCCTCGCGGATTAGCCCCGCCGAGTCGGCCCGCAACCGACCCAGTAGGCTTGTGTCGGCGCTGCGGCCGATGACCAGCAGGTCGGCGACCCCGGCTTTGGTCGCTTCGACCACGTAACGGACGGCGTCGGCGCAATCCACGTCGATCCGGGCCGGGCCGGCGCCGACCTTCCGGAGCAGCTCTTCGATGGCCGCGGTCCGCTCGGCGTTAACCGTTTCGCGTAGATCGGCCGGGAAGTACTGCCCATCAGCCGGCAGGGCGTCCAGCGGCGGCGCGGCATGGACCACCACGAGCTCCGCGCCCCAAGCCTTGGCGAAGCCGTCCGCCCAGCGCAGCACTTGCTCGCTGTGGGCCAGCAGGTCGATCGCGCAGACGATCACCTCATACGGGCTGTCAGCCGATTCAGGGAGCTCCTCGACATGGGCTCCGGTGAAGACCGGGAAACTGAGATCGTGCAGCACCTTGGTGGTGACCGAGCCAAGCACGAAGCGGCGGAACGGCCCGTAGCCGTGGGTCGGCATCATGATCAGGTCGACCTGCTCGTGGCCGGCCAGCTTCTCGATCTCGGCGGCGGGGTCGCCCCAGGAGATCACGGGCGCGACGTTGCGGCCGCGCGCTGTTTTGGAGATAAGATCCTGCATCTGCTCCAGCAGACGCTCCTCCATCTCTTCGCGCGACGGCCACACCGAGCCCAGGTTGTAGCCGCCTTCGACGAAGCCGTGCTCGTATGGACCGGGCGGCACGACATGCAGAAAAATCAGCTCGGCGTCAAAGCGCTCCGCCATGACCGCCGCGTGCTCGGCGGCGGCGGTTGACCGCTCGGAGAAGTCGACCGGGACTAGGATTTTCTTGAGGGCGAACATGGCGCGGACCTCCTCATCCAATCGTCAGACGCTAATGACGGGGCAGGGCGCCTCGCGCACGATGGCGTAGGCGTGCTCGCGCAGACCGGAGAGCAACCCGCCCTTGGGGGCGCGGCCAATGATAAGCAGGTCGGCGTAGGAGCGGTCAGCCACCTCGCGGATGTAGCTGACGGGCTCGGCGCTGTCGACATGCACTTCGGCCGTGATCCCCAGCTTGGCCAACATCTTGTCGACCGCCTTGCGGGCGTTGGCGACAATCTGCTCGCGCGTCTCCGGAGGGAACCAGTCGCCGTAGGCGCCGCCGACCTCTAGCTTGGGCGCGGCGTGAATCACGATCAGGTCGTTCGCGGTGGCCTCGGCCATCTCGTGCGCCCAGCGCAGGACATCCTCGCTCTGATCGCTCAAGTCGATGGCGCAGGCGATCCGCTTGTAGGGCTCGGGGTCGATCGGGGCGATCTCCGGTACGTGTGTTCCGGTGAAGACGGGGATCTCCACGTCGTGCAGCACCTTGTTCGTCACCGAGCCCAGCACGAAGCGCCGGAACGGCCCGTACCCGTGCGTCGGCAGGATCACTAAGTCGACGCCGCGGTCCTCGACCAGCGCCACGATCTCATTGACGGCGTCTCCGCGGTTGACGATTTTTTCGGTCTCAGCCTTCACCTGGGCCTTGACGATTACCTCGTCGAGGCGTTTTTCGAGCTTTTCACGGACTTCTTCCATCGCCGGCCAAGTCGCCGCGGCGAAGAAGCCTTCGTCAAACGCGGCGTACTCATACGGCGACGGCGGCACGAAGTGGGCCACGATGATGCGCGCGCCAAACAGTGTGGCCAGTGCATCGGCGTGTTCCAGCGCATGCACCGCGCGGTCCGAGAAGTCTACGGGGGCGAGGATCGTCTTGATATTGGGCATGTTCCGCTCCTTGGCGTATCCTGGCCGGAAAGCGTCAGAGTCCAGCCAGTATCTACGATAGGCACACGTGGCGCCATTTGCACGAAAGAATTCTGCGACAGCGCTGAAACATGGATCCGCCGTCGCCGGTCTACCCGACGCCCCAACGCGCCTCTTTTTCCCGAGGCGGCTCGACAGAGGATCATCCACTGGCGGTCAACGAATTGCAACAAAAGCCAGTGATGATCGAACAGAAAGCGCTCCGGGAGGTTAAGTTATGAGAACGCCGAGCCCAGATCATGTTTCGACGCCGGCCCAGCGCCGCAGCGTAATCTTAGTCGGATTGAGCGCGCACCCCAAGGCCCAGGAACTGGCTCTGGAGCTCCGCGCCCGCGGTCTGGACATCCAAGAGGCGGCCGAGGTCGGCTTGGTGCCTGACCTGCTCAGGAAGACGCCGCGATCGGCGATTGTGGTTTACAACCCGGCGGCGACCCGCGACGCTCATGATCTGCTCGCCGCCGTGGAGTCAGCCCACCGTCGCGCGCCAGTGGTGGTGCTGGTGGACGAAACCGACTTCGGCGACTACTACTCGCTGATGCGTCTGGGTGCGCTTCAGTACTATGCGATGCACGAGCGGCCGGAGCTGATCGTGCGGGGCATCGAGTGGGCGACCGAATCTTTGGCATCGTGATTGATAGACTCCCGGCATCAGCCGAGTCACGATGTCCGCCAAAAAGTCAGCAAACAAGGCGCGCGCCGCGCCCTCCGCGGAGATCTTCCAGCAGCCCCACCTGCTGGCGCGAGTGGTCGAAATCGCCGACGACGCTATCATTTCCATCGATTCCGACGGCAAGATCCGCCTCTTCAATCAAGGGGCGGAGCGCATCTTTGGATACTCCGCCCAGGAGATTTTGGGCAGTCCGTTGAATGTCCTGATTCCCCGCCGCTTTCGCGAGCTTCACCCCCAGTACGTAGCCGAGTTCGCCAAATCCCCCACCGAGTCGCGCGCTATGGCTCAACGCGGGGACATCTTTGGTCTGCGCAAGAGCGGCAAGGAGTTCCCGGCCGAGGCCTCGATCTCAAGAGTGGAGGTCGACGGGCGGCTGGTGCTGACGGTGATCCTGCGGGATGTGAGCGAGACGCGTCTGGTGGAACGGACGCTCCGCTCGGCCCTGGAGGAGAAAGAAATTTTACTCCGGGAGGTGCATCATCGCGTAAAGAACAACCTCCAGGTTGTCTCGAGCTTGCTGAGCCTGCAAGCGCGGGCGGCGCCGGCGCCCGAGGTGCAGCGGGCCGTGGAGGAGTGCCAGAACCGCATCCTGTCGATGGCGGTGATCCACGAGCAGCTCTACCAGTCGCCGGACTTAGCCGACGTAGATTTTCCCGAATACATCCGGCAGCTCGCGCATCGCCTGTTCCGCTTCTACAATATGGCGCCGGGGCGCATCGAGCTCCAGACCGAGATCGGCGCGGTGCGGCTGGGTGTTGACATTGCGGTGCCGTGCGGCCTGATCCTCAACGAGCTCCTATCCAACTCGTTCAAGTACGCCTTTCCGAATGAACGGGAAGGGGTGGTGGCCATCCGCGTGGACAAGTTGCAAGATGAGAGTGTGCTGATGACAATCTCGGACAATGGCATTGGGCTGCCGCCCGATGTCGGTTTCTGGAACACTAAGACTCTGGGCTTGCGGCTGGTTCGGTTGCTGGTACGGCAGCTTGACGGTGAGATTGAGCTCGGCGGGTCTCCGGGAGCGGAGTTCCGGATTCGTTTTTCGCTCCAGGGCGCGCAGGCTTAGGGATGCTGTCAGCGAAAATCCTCATCGTTGAAGACGAGCAGATCACGGCCACCGACATCGAAGACACCTTGACGGCGTTGGGCTACGAGGTGGTCGGGGTGGCGGCGAACGCGGCCGAGGCGTACGAGATCGCCCGCAGGCGCAAGCCGCAGCTCGCCCTGATGGACATTCGGCTGAAGGGCGACGTGGACGGCATCGACGCCGCTCGCAAGCTGCGCGAGCAGTTTGACACCCCTTCAATCTTCCTCACCGCGCACGCCGACGAGCGCACCCTGGACCGGGCCGCGGGGGCCGAACCGCTGGGCTACATCGTCAAGCCGTTCCATGGGACCGAGCTGCAAGCGGCCATCCAGATGGCATTGCACAAGCGGGGCCGCGACCACGAACGGAGCCGTCGCGCCCACGACGTGGCGGCCACGTTGGAGGCCCTGGGAGTCGGGGTGATCCGGACCGATGACCTGGGGCGGGTGATTTATCTCAACGATGCGGCCGAGCGTTGGACGGGCTGGGCTTCGTCCGAGGCGCAGGGCTTGCGGCTGGCGGAGGTGTTTCGACTGCTGGACGGCGTTAGCGCCGAGTCGCTCGAAGAGCTGACGATGACGGCGATGCGCGAGCGTCACGTTGTTCACTTGCCGCGCGGAGCGAAGCTGCGAGCTCGCGACGGCATCGAGCGAGCCGTGGCCGGGAACTTCGCGCCGGTGCGCGACGACGCGGGCCGGATGATGGGCGCCGCGATCGCCTTCGACAAGCCCGTTGAAGCCGGCGCCGAGCCGGCCGCGGCCAGATCCGCGCGCGGAGCCCTGTCGCCGACTGACGAAGGCGACATGATCGTCGAGTCCAAGGCCATGCGGGACCTGATGAGCTTTGCGCGGCGGGTGGCGGCCAGCGGCGTCAGCACCATCCTGCTGCAAGGCGAAAGCGGCGTCGGCAAGGACGTGGTCGCGAAATTTCTGCACGCAAACAGCCGCCGCGCCGACCAGCCGTTTATCACGCTCAACTGCGCCGCCATCCCGGACACGCTGTTGGAGAGCGAGGTTTTTGGCTACGAGAAAGGCGCCTTCACCGACGCCCGCGCTCAAAAGAAGGGCGTGCTTGACCTGGCCGACGGCGGCACGGTGTTTCTCGATGAGATCGGCGAGCTCCAGTCGCATTTGCAGTCCAAGCTGCTGAGGGTGCTGGAGGAGCAGACGTTCCGGCGGTTGGGCGGCGTGCGGGACATCACGGTGGACCTGCGCATCATCACCGCCACCAACCGCAACCTGGCCGAGGCTGTGCGGCAGAAAGAGTTCCGCGAGGATCTGTACTACCGGCTCAACGTTATCACCATCTCCATTCCGCCGCTGCGCGAGCGCCGTGAGGACATTCTGCCGCTGGTGGACATGTTCGTGCGCCGCTATAACGGGCGGTTTGAGCGCAACATCCGGGGATTGACGGCCGAGGCGGAGAGGATGCTGGCCGAGCATCACTGGCCGGGTAACGTGCGCGAGGTGCGAAACGTGATCGAGCGGGCGATGGTGCTGGGAGACGGCGATCTGCTCAGCGCGGACAGCATTATGCTCGGCGTCGGCGAGCTGAGCCCGGCGCCGGAGCTGGCGTTGGCGGCCGCCGCCGGCGACGCCTCGCTGGAAGATGTGGAGCGGGCCATGCTGGTGCAGGCGCTGGATCGCTGCCAGGGCAACCAGACCCGCGCCGCCAAGACGCTGGGCGTGAGCCGCGACACGCTGCGCTACCGCATCAAAAAATATCAGTTGTAGTAGCGGCCTTTCAGCCCTTTGATTCCGCCGGCGAGCGGACGGTTTTGCGGCGCTTGAGATAGTCGGCGAGGGCTTTGTCGAGAGGCGGCATCGGAGCAAAGCCGAGCGACTCGACCTTATGGTTCGACAGGCTGGAGTGCCGCGGCCGCCGCGCCGGCGTCACGAACTCGCGGTGGTTGGTCGGCTGGACATCCGCCTCCAGCTTCGCCGCTTCCAGGATCTTCAAGGCGTAGCGATACCAGGAGATTGTCTCGCCGCCGCCGATATGGTACAGCCCCGGTTCGGCCCTCTCGAGCAGGTCAACCGAAAGTGCGGCCAGCGGCGCGGCGTAGGTGGGCGTGGCGAAGAAATCCTCCACCACCCGCAGCGGCTCTTTTGCTTTCGCCTTCTTGAGGATGAGCTCGGGGAAGTTGCTGCGGTTGGTGAACCGCCCGGCCGGCCCGAACACGCCCGCCACCCGCACCACGTAAGCCCGCTGCGAATAGGCTCGGGCGAAATGCTCGCCGGCGAGCTTGGAGATGCCGTAGGCCGACGGCGGCGACGGCAGGTCGTTTTCGACGTAAGCCTCTTCCTTTTCGCCGTCGAAGACGTGGTCGGTGGAGTAGTGCAGCAGCGTGCCGCCGACGCGCGCCGTGGCGACCGCGATGTTGCGCACGCCCAAGGCGTTGACGCGATAGGCGACTTCCGGCTCGCGCTCAGCGGCGTCCACCAAGTTGTAGGCGGCCGCGTTGAGCACCCACGTCGGCCGGTGGCGGTCGATCAGCGCGTCAACGGCGGCCTCGTTGGTGATGTCGAGTTGGCGTCGTGTGACGGCCAGAACGTGGATGCGGCGACGGCGCAGCTCAGCCGTCAACTCAAACCCCAACTGGCCGCCCGCGCCCAATACAATGGCATTTTCGGGCTTGCTCAAGCTTATCCCACTTTAGCGCGATTGGCAGTCAGCCGTGAGCTGTTAGCCGCCGGTGACTTCCGCTAAGCGCACGGGGCGGTTCTGGTCGGCCGAGCGGTAGCAGGCTTCCACGGCGGCGAAGGTCTTCTTGAGGTAGCCGGCGCCGTCGGTCTCGAATTCCTCGCCGCTCTGGAGGCATTCGATGAAGTGCTGCTGAGTGGCGCGGCAGGAGTCGCCCCGGTATCCGGGCAGGTCGGCGCCGGAGAAAACGCGCACTCCATTGAGATAAACGTCGCCGGGATGGGTGAGCCGAAGCACGCCTTTGTCGCCTTCAAAACGAGCGGTCTCGAGCGCCTCGCCTGGCTCGTCGGGCTCGGTTCCGCGATTGCCGTCGATAACGCCGCGGACGCCGCCGGCGTGCTCGGTCATGATCAGCGCCATGTCCTCGCCGGCAATGATCGGATTGATCCGGGAGGTGCGGCAGTAGACCTCAACGATGTCGCCCAGCAGCGAGCGGGCGGCGTCCATGTGGTGGACCAGCGTCTCGAAGATCAAGAACCGCTCCATGTCCTTGAAATACGGCTGGTTGACGTATGGCGCCGGACCCAGACCGTCGCGCGCTCGGGCGTGCATGTTGTAGTAGAAAACGTCGCCGATGGTTCCCTTCGAGATCAGCGACCCGATCTCGCGGTACCAGCGCTGCCAGCGCCAGTTCTCGTTAATCATTAAACGCACGCCGGCGGCGGCGGCGAAGTCGACGATGCGGCGCGCCTCTCTCCAGGTCGGCGCCAGCGGCTTTTGCAGCAGGATCGGAATTCCCCGCGCGCCGGCGTCGCGCACCAGCTCGACGTGCGTCGAGGGCCGGGTGGCGACGTCGACGAAGTCCGGCCGCACCTCATCGAGCATCCGCAACGGGTTGTCGTAAGCCTTCACCCCGAACGGCAGCTCCAGCTCTTGCGCCTTGCTCAGATCGAGATCGCAAACAGCGGCGATATTCGCCTCGGGAACGCGCTGCCAAGCCTCCAGCTGAATCCTTCCGAAGAAGCCGCAGCCGATCAATGCGCCGAGCAACATCCTGGGTAGAGTAGCGCAACCGGAGGTCCCGCCGGGGCCGTGCGAACGGCGCTGAGCGCGATTCCAGTTGCGGTCTAGGGTCCTGGGCCGGCCCGTCACGTTACGATAAGTGGCTTGCGGGCGACGATTCGATTTGGGGTCCTGGGCGCGACCGCGGGCTTGGTCCTGCTGTTGTCGCAACAGCTTGAGCGACCCCGATATTCAGGCGATCCGGTGCGCGAGACGCCCCCGACGAAGGCTTTCCGCGAGGCGGTCCGCGTCAAGGGCGTCGGGATCAAGATCGGCGAGGTCACTCAGCGCTCCGCCGTGATCTGGACGCGGGTTCCGCCCTTGGATGAGGTCGCCTTTCGTAAGAAGCGCGAATCGCGGACTTGGCTGCGGACGCTGTTCTTTGAGGATGACTTGCAGGTGCGGTTGCGCTACGGGTTGCGCGAGGACCTCTCCGACTCCCGCTGGCGGCTGTGGCGCGACGCCGACATCGAGGAAGACTTCACCGAGCAGTGGTTCCTCGACAATCTGCGGCCGAATACCCTTTACCATTTCGAGGTCGAAGGCGCCGACGAGCAGCGGCGGACGCTTTATGACATCCGGCGCGGCTCATTCCGCACCGCGCCGGACGCGGCCGACCCGCGGCCGGTGACGTTCACGGCGGTCACCGGGCAGCGCTACGACCGTCTCGATCACCCGGAAGGTTTTGAAATCTACCCGTCGATGTCGGCCCTGGAGCCGAGCTTCGCGGTGATGACCGGCGATACGGTCTACTTCGACCGCGGCCCGATGAAGGCGACCAACGTGGAGATGGCGCTAGAGCATTGGCGCCGAATCTATGAGCTGCCGCGCCTGATGGACTTCCACGCCAGAATTCCGACCTATTGGGAGAAGGACGACCACGACGTGCTGCGCGACGACGCATCGCCCTACTCGCCTCCGTTCGGTAAAATCACGTTCCAGGACGGCTTGCGGCTGTTCCGCATGCACACGCCTGTCAGCCCGGCGCCCTACCGGCGGTTCCGCTGGGGCCGGTTGCTGGAGGTCTGGTTGCCGGAGGTTCGAGAGTTTCGCGACGCCAACCTCAAGCCCGACGGTCCCGACAAGTCGATGCTCGGGGCTACGCAGAAGGCTTGGCTGAAAAGGACCCTATTGGCCAGTGACGCCTCGTGGCGCGTCATCGTCAACCCGACGCCGATTGTCGGCCCCGACCGGCCGCGATATAAACACGACAACCATGCCAACAAGGCCTGGGCCTGGGAAGGCGATGAGCTGCGCCAGTGGTTCGCGAAGAACATGGGCGACAACTTCTTTATCGTGGCCGGCGACAGACACTGGCAGTATCATTCGATCGACCCCGATACGGGAGTCCACGAGTACGCCTGCGGGCCGGCCAGCGACATGCACGCAGGGGGCAGCCCCGGATTCGACGACGAGTACCACCGCTTCCATCGCGTCGGCGGCGGGTTTCTGTCCGTGTCTGTCGAGCGCAAAGGCCGTCGTGACATCGCCGTGGTCCGCCTCCATGGCGTCAACGGCGGCGTAGTCTACGAAGATCGCCGCGAGAGGCCTGCGAGCCCCTGAAGGCCGCCGAGGAATCCAACCCATGAAGCGTTTTCTTGTGTTCTGTTTGTTGGCCTGCACCGCCGCCGCGGCGCCGCCCAACATTGTGCTGGTGATGACCGACGATCAAGGCTACGGCGACCTCGGCGTGCACGGCAATCCCGTGCTCAAGACGCCGAACCTGGACGCGCTGCATGCGGAGTCGATCCGGCTGACCAACTACCACGTCAGCCCCACCTGCGCGCCCACCCGCGCGGCGCTGATGACGGGGCGCTACTCCAACGCCACCGGCGCTTGGCACACCATCATGGGCCGCAGCCTGCTCGCCGCCGATGAGAAGATTCTTCCGGAAGCCCTGCGCGCCGGCGGCTACCGAACCGGAATTTTTGGCAAGTGGCACTTGGGCGACAACTACCCGTTTCGGCCGCATGACCGCGGCTTTGACGTCTCGTTCGTCCACGGGGGCGGGGGAGTGTGGCAGACGCCGGACTTTTTCGGCAACGATTACTTTGACGACACCTACTTCCGCAACGGCGTCCCCGAGCCGCAGCAGGGCTTTTGTACCGATGTCTGGTTCCG
>CAYOPA010000163.1:0-10531 GCA_964405625.1 uncultured Bryobacterales bacterium | reverse complement strand
ACTGCGCGCCAGATCCAGCTTGGGCTGAAACTGATGTTCTGAGACGACAGTCCAGTCAACCCCCGCGGCGGCTAGCGCAGGTGAAACTTCACCGCGAACTGGATAACCCGCGTCGCGACGCCCTGCACGCCGCCGCCGACGGTCCCGAAGCTGGCTGACAGCACGTTGCGGTCCACGCTCGCCGGCGACGGATTGAAGCGGCTGAAGACGTTGAAGATCTCCACCCGAAATTCCATGCTGCCGGGCTCGGGCAGGCTGAACGCCTTGGTCAGGGAAACGTCGGCGTTGATCGTCCCCGGCAGGCGGATGGCGCCGGTGCGCGGCGAATTGCCGAAGCTGCCGAATTGCGCCGGCACGAAGGCCGAGGTGTCGAACCAACGCTGGAACGTTCGCTCCTTACGCGGCAGATTGACCGTGTCGCGCATCAGGCGGTCCGGCCGCGACGGAACCCCCGTGGCCGTGGTGTCCAGGCCGTAGTCGATCGGCGCCGGCAACCCGGAAGAGAGCGTCGGGATGGCGCCCAGCCGCCAACCTTCCAGAAAGGGCTTCAGCACGCCAGGGTAGTAGCGAAACCCCGGAATGGAGTAGATGATGCTGCCCGCCAGGCGGTGGCTGATGTCAAAGCCGCAGACCGAGCGGTCGGCGGCGAAGTTGTAAATATCCTGCGGTTCCCCGATAAAGCTGCCGCCTTCGATCATGCCGCCGCGGTCGCTCGGACCCGACAGACACTTCGACCAGGTGTAGCCCGCCAGCAGCGTCACGCCGGTGGCGATATTGCGCTGCGCCTTCACTTGCAAGGCGTGATAGCTGGAGTTGCCGACCGATTTGTCGCCCATCACCGGGCGCGGAAAGGTGGGATTGGGGCGGCGGTCGTTGAGCGGCGCCAGCATCGGGTCGCGCGGGTCGGCGACATTCAACGGCCGGTTCAGATCCCCAAAGGTCACCGGCAACCGTGAGCCCTTCGAGCCGATGTAGCCCAGGTCCACGAACATGTCGCCGAAGACTTTCCGCTGGAGCGTCAGGTTCCAGTGCTGCACGTTGGCGTCGCGCATCTCCTGGTCCACGCTGACGGCGAGATCGCCCGCGGCGTCGGGTCTCGAGAACGGATCGGACAAAAACACCGACGGCGGGGCCGCTGCGTCGGCGAAGGCAAAAGCCGCCGAGCGTTCTTGCGCCGCCTCGGTCATCAGCAGCGAGGCGTTCACCGGCCTCTGCATGAAGTACAGGCCCCAGCCGGCGCGCAGCACGGTGTCTTGGAATCCCGGCAGCGCCCAGGTAAAGCCGAAGCGCGGCCCGAAGTTCTCCCTGTCGCCGCGCATCAGCGTGCGCGCGTAGCGGGACGTTTGCGAATCCACGAGCTCAGCGACCGCGAAGCCGTCCTGCTCGATGTTCACCATGTTGCGGTCATGCTGGCCGAAGGCCGGCAGATGGTCGTAGCGCCAGCCGATGCTTAGCGACATGCGCCGATCCACGCGCCAGTCGTCCTGGATGTAGTACGACTGCCAGAAGCTGCGCAGGTCGGCGACCGCCGGCGTCGGCGCAATCTCGGCCCGCCGCACGTAGCCGAGCATGAAGTCCGCCAGCGCCGAGCCCGTGAAGGCGCCGTCGAAATCAAACTCGCCGCGCGGGTTGCGCGCGCGCTGGTACTCAAGGCGCTTGAAGAAGAGGTCGCCGCCGATCTTCAGCGCGTGATTGCCCTTCTGCCAGGAGAACATGTTGGAGATCTGGAACGCCCTGTTGGCGCGGTCGCGAGGTCCGGCCTGCCGTTGGAGCTGAAAAACGTCAAAGACGCCGTCGGGACCGTTGATGGCGACGGCGGGCGGTCCGAAGTCCTGGGCCCGCGGCGAGGCCTGCTCCAGGCCCATCAACCCGGCGATGTCGTAATCCGGCCGGCCGGTCGTGCCAAACGTCTCAAACTCGGAGATGCGGTTCCAGCCCAGCCGCAGCTCGTTGATGCGCGTCGGGCTGAAGGTGCGCAGATGGCGGAAAGCGGCGTTCTGCGCCCGCAGCCGGTTGTCGCGCTGGTCGTTCCCCCAAAACGGCATGCCGGCCTCAAAACCGCGGTTGAAAACGTAGCGCAGACTGATCTGGTCGGCGGAGGAGAAGTACTGGTCGATCCGGCCCAGAAAGTTGTCCTGCGTGGAGGAGGCCTTGCGCGCGTCGGAAAGGAAGCTCAGCCCGTCCTCGGCGACGTTCGGCGCCGGCGTGAACCCCAGCAGCGTGAGCGCCTGCGGGCTCATCGCCGTCGCAGGTAGGACGTTGTCGCGAATGCCCGCGCCGAGCGGGTCGCGCAGCGCGATCGTCTCGCCGGTGCGCGGGTTGACCAAGCCGGAGAAATCCCCGGCGCGCGCCGCCTCGGACGGCACATTGCGCAGCTCGGGCAGCGAGCCCTCCAGCAGCCGTCCCGACTCCCAGTTGAAGAAGAAGAACGAGCGCGCTTCCGGCGCCCAAGGCTTAGGCGCCCGGATCGGCCCTCCCGCGTTCAGGCCGAACTGGTGCCGGTTCAGCCGCGGCGACTCGACATCGGCCCCTCCGATCGCGTCCCGCGACTGCGTGAAGTAGTCGTTGCGGTTAAACCACCACAGCGAGCCATGATAATTCTGGCCGCCGCCCGACGTAATCAGGTCCGTCTGCGCTCCGAACGCAGCACCGTGCAGCGCGGAGTAGGTGCTCACCTCCACGCGCATCTCCTGCAACGCCTCAATCGAGGGCGAAAACGGATACGAGGACGAGTCAAAGTCCATGAACTCGATGCCGTCGAGGAAGAAGCGGTTGGACGAATCGCGAGCGCCGGCGGTGGACAGGCCCGTGACGCCCGTCTCCGGCGAGGACTGCCCGATCGAGCCCCGCCCGCGCGTGACGGCCGCCGAACCGGGCGTGCCGGGCAGAACGCCGGGCAGAAACTGCGCCAACTGCACAAAGTTACGACCGTCCAGCGGCATCAGCAGGATGCTTTCGCGGCTGACCAACGTGGCCACCGACGAGGAAACGGTGTCGAGCTCGATGTCGACCTCGATCGTGTCGTCGGAGTCGGAGTCGCCGCCCTCCAGCCGGAAGTCGATGCGCACCGTCTCGCCCAGGCGCATTTGCAGGCTTGGAATCGCCTGCGGATGGTAGCCGTCGGCGGACACTCGCACGGAATATTCGCCCACTTGGAGGAACGAAATCGAGAAGGCGCCGGTGGGGTTCGTGATCGTCTCGCGGGTGATGCCGACGCCCTCGTTCGTGAGCGCGATCTCGGCGTTCGGAATCGGCTCGCCGGCTTGGTCAAAGACGGTTCCCACGAAGGTCGCCGTGGTGAACTGCGCCGTCCCGCGCGGGGCCGATCCCAGGAATACGAACACTAGGACCGCAGCGAGGCTGGAGATTCGAGTCAAACGCGATACCACCGGGAGCTCTCCTGCGCTAGAACGTCGGACGGTTCGGGAAATCGACATCAGGACGCTTCCGCACGCGGATCAACAGGTTGGTGAAGAACAAATGCTTCGGTGTCCCGATTCCTGGCGCGCGCGCGTCGTAGTAGTAGCCGACATCCAGAATCGTGCGCGCATTGGGCCGCCAACGCACGCCTGCGTGCGGGCGATTGCCCCACAACCCGAAGCCTTCGCCGGGCCGCATGCCAAAATGGAAAAAAGCTTCGTGCCCGACCAGCGGCGACACTTTCCAATTGGCGAAGCTCGCGCGCGCTCGATAGCGAAACCGTGTGAAGTCAGTCGCAGTGCCGGCCGGACCGGCGAAAAAATGTTCCATCAGGGCGCGCGATTCGATCAGCACCGAATGGTGCCGCTCCGTCTCGGGCGTGAAAAAGTAGTTTTGGAGCCCGCCGAAGACGCGGTGCGAGTCTCCGTTGCCGCCCGAGACCGGAGCCCGCTCGCGCCGATAGTAGTAACCGCCAACCGCGTACATCCCGGGGCGCATCTGGTACAGCCCCACCGTACCCACACGCGCCTGCCAGAACTCCGCCATCGGCCTGTCGCTGCGAAGTTGGCCGTGCAGAATTGTGCTGAATTTCCGGGTCCACTGGAACTCCGGATTCAACCAAGTCCATTGCTGGATATCTTCGGCGCGAAGCTTCTCAGTTCCGGGGCCGACAATTGCCAGCAAGAGCGCTGCGATCAGCGCACGACAACGGACCGGGCGCTCCATCATTGCGAGGATTTAACGGACCGCTCCAACAGCTTGTGATCGTGGAAGCGAATCGCACGGGTGGACGGCCCCAGGCCTTCACTTACGATCTCATCGTGGTAGGCCGGCAGCATGTATCCGCCGACTTCGACTTTCCCTTCATCGACAGTCTCACTGCGGGTGAGCGCCTCGCGCTTCAGGTCGAAGTACTGCACCGCATAAATCTGCGAGACCTTGCGGCCTCGGTCGTCACGGCGTAACTGCAACACGTCAATGGTGACGCGCTTATCGCCGTTCGCCCGGTTCACGCGACGGATTTGCCCGTCCTTGATCCGGTAGCGGACATGAGTCTTCCCGCCATGCACTTCGAGGAGTTGGCCGAGCGGGTTGAGGTCGTCCCGCCCGAATGTCACGCCGAGATTGGCGTACTCCTTGTCGAAATCGCCGCGATATCCGTAGGACACGATATCAGCCACAACCACCGACGCCCATTTTTTTGCGTCTTCGTCGGGCAGATCGATTTCGGTCTTGTTGCGGTCGCGCACCGTCACCGTCCCGACATGCACGGCGCCTTTCCAGTAGACCTCAATTTTGGAGGAGAACCCGGGAAAGTCCGCATCCCAGCCCTTGTCGGATTCGATGACGCTCTTCAGAAAAGCCAGAGCGTCAGGGTCGCGCGGGATCTTCTTGTCTTTTTCGGCTTTCGCGCCGTTTTCAGCCTTCTCTGCGGCCCCGGCCGCCTGGGCCTTAGCGCCTTCAGCGGCCCTCTTGCCGTTTCCATTGCCGCTTTCGGCCTTGGGGCTTTGAGATGCCTTGGGCTGACCTCCTTTCTGTGCATCAACCGGGTTGGCTAACGCCAGGAACGCGAAAAGAACCGTGGGAAAGGCGCGTCTGGACATGAAAACCCCTCGGGGCGCCGATTGGCGCCCCTTCCCTAAAGCCTAACGAACCCGCTGCGAACCTGTCCAGATTTTCAAACGATTCCCTCGCTCCCAGCAGAGTCTGTTATCGTTCACTTGAAATGCAGAATCGATTCTCCCGACGCTCGTTATTCCACGGCGCCTCGGCGCTGACCGCCGGGGCCGCGGCGGCCGGTCCGGCTCCCGCCTGGGCGGCGCCAGCGCCAGCCCTGATCGGCTCGTCGAACACCGACGTCAAGAAGATCGAGCGCATCTGGGTGGATCTGCCTTACCGGCCTGTACCCAAGCGTCACATGCATCGCGAGCGTCCCGGCTGGACGCTGTTTGAGATCACCAAGGCGACGCTGGCCAATGGCGTCGTCGGTTTCGGCGAATCGATGGTCCAGTACGGCGGCCAGCCCCTGCGCGACGCCGTGATCCAGCGCGTGACAGATCGGCCAGCTGCTGAAAGCATGTGGGACGACTCGATCGGCTACGGTCTGCAGATCGCTCTATTCGACGCCGTCGGCAAGACGAACGGCGTCCCCATCCACAGCTTGCTCGGCCGCAAGGTGCGCGACCGCGCCTACCTGAGCTGGTGGGCCTGCGACCAGCCGGGCGAGGACTGGGTGATCGAATGCCGCGACGCTATCGCCCGCGGCTACACCGCCTTCAAGGCCAAGGCGCGCTCTTGGTTTGACCTCTACGCCCAGTGCGACGTCTTGACGCCTACCCTGCCCGACCATTTCCAGATTGACTTCGACTTCAACTCGCTGCTGCTGGACTCCGGCCACGCCGGACCGTACCTGACCGGCCTGGAGCGATTCCGTCACATGGCGATCTTCGAATCGCCGATTCCGCAAGCCGACGTGGAAGGCAACAAGTTGCTTCGCACCAAGACGCGCATTCCGATCGCGATGCACTATGGCAGTCCGCCGATCATGACTGCACTCCGCGAGGAGGTCTGCGACGGCTTCGTGATCGGGGGCGGCGCCTCGCGTGTCATCGAACACGGCACGGTGGCCGGCATCGCCAATAAATCGTTCTGGTTGCAATTGGTAGGAACCGGCATCACGGCCGTTTGGGCCATGCACCTGGCGGCGGTGCTGTCGCATGCGCGCTGGCCGGCGATCAACTGCAACCATCTGTTCGAAGAAGAGCTGGTGAAGCCGAAGATCACCCTAGTCAACGGTACCGCGGCCGTCCCGGACGCCCCGGGGCTAGGCGTTGAGCTTGACGAGGACGCCGTAGAGCGCCACCGTATTGAGCCGCTGCGTCGGCCGCGTAACCCACCGACGGACATCTTGTTGTCGATTCGCTTCCCGTCTGGAGACACCGCCTATTACGTGAGCGCGGCCGAATATCGGGCCGACTTCCTGGCGGGCCGCCTGCCGGTCTTCGCCGACGGCGTCTATATGGAGCAGATTGACAGCGACGGCGGCCGGACGTGGAACGAGCTACATGAAAGGGCCCTGAAGAAGGGCTTCGTCATCAAGGGGCGCCCGCTGTAGTCGCTCGGTACGGAGCTCGCGCCGGAAGGCCCGACCGGAGTTCGGCGACCCGCACTACGACGTAGATCGTTCGCTGCTGGCGATCCAGAACAGTCGCCTCGACATAGGTCTTGAGGCCGATCTCCGCCGCCAGGCGCTCCAGCTTCGGCTGCGCTCCCTCAAACAGGTCCGGGACCCCGGGAGCGTACTCGACAAAGAGGCGGTTTTCAGTCGAGAGCAGCCAGTTGCGCAGGTCCTCATCGGTGTAGACTCCGCGTACCGGCAGGCGCCCGGCCGACAGCAGCCGCAGCGGCAGGGCAATCCCCCAGTCCAGAGCCAGCACTCGCTCCGGTGCATGTTGCTCCAGCAGGCTTGCCAGCGGGTAAATAGCCTCCGACCATGTCGGTCGGCCGCCATAATCAAGAATTTCCTTGAACTGGCGGGCCAGAGCCACTGATTGGGCCGCCAGCATCAAGGCCATCCCCGCCGGCAGCAGACGTTGGCCGCGTCCCCTGCGCCACAGCTCCAGCCCGACCAAGCCCACGGCCAGTTGCGGAACCGGGGCCGTGAGCGCTTGGTGGTGGACGTAGCCGGCCCCTTGCAGAACGATCATCTGCCCCCAGGACAGCATGCAGAAAATCGCGCCGGCCAGAGCCCAGCGACCCTGTGCGGTCCTGCGAACGGCGGGCAGCGACAGAGCCGCCGCCGCCGCGGCCGTCGTGAGCAGCAGCCATGTCCCGGCACCGTGGTCCGCCAGCGCCAGCCAGGCGGGAGGCGAGAAGCGCTCAATGATTTCCGGCTCCAAATAGGAATGCGCCAACCATCCGTTGAGCGGACGTCCCGCCAACGCGTGGCGAACCAGCGAGAGCTTGGCCGAAATTGGCGCCCAGGAGCCCTCCAGCGCGATTGCGTCGCCGCCGCCCTTGGAAAGTCGGAAGATCCACAAAGGCAGCGAGCCCAGCGCGAATCCTCCCAGTGCGGCCGGTGCAAACCGCAGGCGCCGCAATGTCTGGCGTGGAAAAACCGCCAGGACCGCGCCCAACCCGGCGAGCAACAGCCAGTGGAAGCTCAGCTTGTCAAACAATCCCACGCCGCACAGCAGCCCGGCCCAGAAAACGCGGCGCGCCGTCCAGCCTCCCGCCAGCACGGCGACAGCGCCCCAAAAACAAAGCCTCTGCAATACGACAGGCCCCCAGTCGTAGCGGCTGGTCAGCAGGTAAAGCGGGTCGGCGGCGGCCGGCGCTAGCAGCGCCGGGGCGCACCATCCCGGAAAGAGCTTCCGCAGAAGCAAATAGATGAGGCCCAACGTGGCGGCCGAGGCCAGGACCATCGGCAGCCGAGCCGCCCAAGCCGAGCCGCCCGCCGACGCGATCCATGGAGCGTAAATCCAGGCCTTCAGCGCGCCCATGTACGGCATCAGCATCAGCCGGTCGACCCACCCGGCCGGCTGGTCCGGATACAGCCATGCCGCGTAAAGAACCTCGTCCAACTGCAAGCCCGGCAGATCGAGCCGGCAACAAGCTACGGCCAGCCAGACGGCCAGGATCGCCGCCGCCGCTCCGTCCTCGCGCAACATCCGCATGCAGCCTTCCACTAGAAACGAGCGCGGGTCGGCGAGTCAATCCGCAGTTGAGTCAATCGGTTGCTCCCGGACGCGGGAGCGGCTATGCTTGCAAACCAATGACACGTCGAAGCTTCGTGGCCGGTTCGGCCGTCTCCGCGCTCAGCGCCGCCCGCGTGGTGGGCGCCAATGACCGTATCCGCGTCGGCATGCTCGGCTGCGGCCGCCGCAACCTGCTGCGCGAGGTCTTGCAGCACAGCCAGGAGGCCAACCTGGAGGTCGTCGCCGTCTGCGACATTTGGCGCCAGCAGCGCGAGGACGCCGCCGCGCGGGTCAAGGAGGCTTCCGGCCATAGCCCCGACTTGCTCCACGCCCAGGAAGAGCTGTTCGCCCGCGACGAAATCGACGCCGTCGTCATCGGCACGCCCGACCACCAACACTGCCTCCAACTCATCGACGCCGTCCGCGCCGGCAAGGACGTGTACGTCGAAAAGCCGCTGGCAATGGACCTCAAAGAGCTCAACAAGGCGACCGACGCGGTGAAGGCGTCGGACCGCGTCGTGCAGATGGGCACGCAAGTGCGCAGCTTCCCCACCTCCGCGGCGGCGCGGCAGTTCGTGCAGGGCGGCGGTCTGGGCAAGATCATCAAGATCGAACAGGCGCGCAACTCCTACAAGCCCTACTGGTACCGCTACGCCGAGCGCCGCCTGGAGCAGGGCGACACGGACTGGAAGCGCTTTTTGATGCACCGCAAGCATCGCCCCTGGGACGAGCAGCAGTACGCGGGCTGGTTCGGCTACCGCGATTTCTCGCAGGGACCGCACAGCAACCTCGGCGTCCATTTCCTGGACCTGGCGCACTACATCACGGCCTCAGGCCCGCCGCGCAAGGCGGTCGCGATGGCGGGCTCGTACCGCTGGAACAAGGACGGCTTTGATTGCCCGGACTCGATTGAATGCGTTTTTGAGTACCCGGAAGGCTTCATGCTGCGCTACTGCTCGACGTTCGGGGTCGGCGGCGGCAATTTCCTCAAGCTGTGGGGAACGCGCGGCGAGATGGACGCCTCGCGCTGGGGCGAGCCGTTCAAGATCACCGGCAATACGGTGGAGGACGAAGACCGCATCGCCGACGGCGCGGAGATCCCCGAGATGGAAAGCCCGCCGCACATGCTGAACTTCTTCCAATGCGTGCGCTCGCGAGCGACGCCGAACGCTCCGATCGAAGCCGGCCACGCGCACTCGGTGGCGGCGATCATGGCGGACGAGGCGTTTGTGCGGGGCCGGTGCATGGTTTACGACCCGGTGAAGAGGGCGATCCGGGAGGGGTAGCGCCGCGATCCATTCGCCCGTGGCGCGGGCTTTGAAGAAGCCCGCAGGGTCGGCTTTCTAGCCGAGCTTCCGAGCGCAATCCGCGGGCCTCGACCTGGGGGTCGAGGCGGCAGGCGTGGGCGCCTGCGCCACACTTCGACATCGAGCCCGTCTAACCGTCAGTCTATAATCAGGGCGATTTGCAAAAGGGTCGAACATGAAGCGGGCCGGGGCGCTCGCGGCGTTGGCGGGGCTCGCGGTCGCGCTGTCAGGGGGCGAGGGGCCGCTGTTCGTGGAAGCCGAGATCGGCTTTCACCACCGCGCATCCAAAACTTCCGAAAAATACCTACCGGAGGCGATGTCGGGCGGCGTGGCGCTGCTCGACTACGACGGCGACGGCCTGCTCGACATCTTCCTGGTGAACGGCGCCAACCTGCAAGATCCCATGCCTGCAGGGGGTGAGCCGGACAAGTCCGACCCGATTTTCTGGAACCGGCTCTATCGCAACCGGGGCGACGGACGCTTTGAAGATGTGACCAAGACGGCCGGCGTCGCCGGACGCGGCTACGGCCAGGGCGCCGCCGTGGGCGATTTCGACAACGACGGATTTCCAGACCTCTATGTCACCAACTTGAACGCCAGTATCCTGTACCGCAACCGGGGGGACGGGACGTTTGAGGATGTCACGCAATTGGCCGGCGTCGCGGGCGGCGGCTGGTCGGCCTCGGCGGCCTTTTTCGATTACGACGGCGACGGCCGGCTGGACCTGTTCGTCTCGCGGTATCTGGACTGGAGCTTCGCGACCAACCGCTGGTGCGGCGACGAAGCCCGCAAGGAACGCGCCTACTGCCACCCGCGCTATTTCGACCCGGTCCCGCACATTTTGTACCGCAACGAGGGCGGCGGGCGGTTCCGCGATGTTTCCCAGGAGAGCGGAGTCGCGCGAGCGCCCGGCAAAGGTCTCGGCGTGGCGTTGGAGGATTTCGACGGCGACGGCCGCATGGACATTTTCGTTGCCAATGACAAGTTTCCGCAGCAGCTTTTCCTGAACAAATCCGCCGGCTTTACGGAGAGCGCATTGCTGCTCGGCGCCGCTTTTGACGGCGACGGCGAGACCTACTCGGGCATGGGCGTCGCCGCCGGCGACTA
>CAYOPA010000162.1:0-10571 GCA_964405625.1 uncultured Bryobacterales bacterium | reverse complement strand
CGGGCAGAGGAGCCGCGTGGATTCAGCCAAGATCGGCGCGATGAAGGCGAAGCTGCCGCTGGAGGGCTGCGCGGTGGCGTCCGACGCGTTCTTCCCGTTCGCGGACGGGCTGGAAGCCGTGGCCGAGGCCGGCGCCAAGGCCGTGATCCAGCCCGGCGGCTCGGTGCGCGATCAGGAAGTGATCGACGCGGCGAACCGGCTCGGGCTGGCCATGGTGCTCACGGGCGTGCGCCACTTCCGGCACTGACGCCCGTCCAATTCCGGCACGTCAAATCATCACCGGCGCCAGGATTGCCGACGGCTTGTCGGTCGAGTGCCACAGAGCGTTGCGCGCCACGTGCATCTGTTTAGGGAGGTCGGCCGTGACCGGCCCGCCCGTCTGGGGATTGATCTCCCAATACGGCGCGGCGTGGGAGCAAACGCTGACGCGAATTCGGTGGCCCCGATTGAAAATGTGACTCAGCCAAGCCACGTCAAATTCCACTTCGTAGATCTGTCCCGGTGTCAACGGCTCTTCGCGCTCGAAGCCGTTGCGGAAGCGCAGACGCCGGACCATGTCGGTGAGCAGAATCGAGCGACCGTCGGGGTAAACGTCGGTGATGCGCACGATCGCGTCGGTGTCGCGCGCCGAGGAAGACAGAAACAGTCGGACGCGGATCATGCCCGTCCACTCCACGGGCTCGGCCAGTACCGCCGTCGAAAAGACGACCACGCCGGAATGGACCTCCAGATGGCGCTGGTCCATCCCCGATTGCGGCTGCGCGCCTTTGAGCGCCGGCGTGTTGTACGGATCGGCGATCCAATCCGTGGAGTCGGTCCCAGCCTGCTCGCCGCCGGCGCTGAGGCGGCCGTGGCCCAGCAGCCGGTAGGCTGTTTCGCGCGACTTGGGCGGCCATGTCTCGGCCTCGCGCCACTGGTGGCCGGGTGCGCCGGGCTCGCCGCAAGCGCCCATCACGTAGTACCGCACCGGGGGATCGCGGTCCACGCCGTTTTGCTCCCCTTTCAGGTAGTGGTCAAACCACTTCATCTGGTGTTCGACGACCGAAAACTTGGAATTTTCGAGGAACGTCAGCTCGCCGACCTCGGCGGAGTCCTTGTTGTAGCGGCCGTGCACCCAGGGGCCCAGGATCATCTGCTGCTTGCCGGGGTGGGCCTTTTGGCGGCCCTGGAAGGTTTCCACCACGCCCATCGAAACGCGGTCAAACCAACTGCCGATCAGAAACGACGGCGCCGACATCTTGTCAAAATGCAGCGTGGAGTCCTCGACTTTCCACCAATCGTCGTAGGTCGGGTGGGCGAGTTGGTCGGCCAGCAGCTTCTCGCCGTCCTCGGAGGCTCCCGCGGTCTCGCACATGCCCCGCAGCCGATCCGGGCGCGCCGCGCCGCCAATCCGGTAGCCGTGATGGAACAGGCTCGCCCCGAAATCGACCATGTACTGCGCGTGCAGAGCTTTAGGTTGTGAGCCGGCCAGGAAGTTCTGGGCATAGCCGCCCTGCGAGGCGCCGTAGGAGCCGACTTTGCCGTCGCACCACTTCTGCTGGAGGAACCAGGCGATCGTGTCGGCGCCGTCGGTCTGCTCGCCCAGGCCCAGGGCTCGGTAGGCGATGAATTGTCCCTTGGACCTGTGGGCGCCGCGAAAGTTCTGCGTCACCACCACATAGCCGCTTCGGGCGAAATCGGCCGATTCCAGGCGAGTGCGGTCGCCGCGAAGGTCGGCGTAGCGCTGCTCATAGATCACCGGCCAAGGCCCGTCGCCTGGCGGGAGGTAGAGATACGTCGACAGCTTGGTCCCGTCGCGCATGGGAACCCAGACGTGTTTTTCGCGGACGCCGCCGAGGTCGAGTTTCTTGGACTGGGCCAGGACGGGCGCGGCGAGGATGGGAAGGCTGAGGAAAGTGCGACGGAGCATGTTTCGGCAACGTAGCACAATCCGGGAGCGCTAGTGTCCTGTCTCTGAAGGTCGTAGACAAGGAAGGGGCGGTGCAGCGGCAGCCCCGGGCTTCTACATTGCACTCAGGTCCGCGGCGGAGCGGTGGCGCAGGCGCCAACGCCTGCCGCCTCGACCCCCAGGTCGAGGCCCTTCGGCGATCAGCCGTTGCTCATGAAGCGCTTGCGTGGGATCGCAGGAACGTCGTCGATACGCGACGACCCGGCTCGGCTGGAGCCGCGCGCCACGCTCTGCCAGCGCCAGTCAGGCGGAATGTAGACACTCCGGTCCCCGGGCTGAAGCCCGGGGCTGGACTACCGGAAGCTCCACATCGCCGCGTCAGTCAGGTGCGGCAGGCCATTAAAGCTGAACAGGCGCAGCTCGTCGCGGCTGTGCCGCAACGTGGTGATCGAGGTGTTGTAGGCGACCCCGGCCAACCGCCAAAGCTGCTGCTCGTCCAGGCCCAACGCATGCGCCACGGCGATGCCCACTGGCGTGGCCGAGGTAAAGACGGCCGTCTTTCGTCCCGGCTCCTGCCCCTCCAGCGACGCGACGGCCTCCAGGATGCGCGACCGAAACTCCGGCCACGATTCGCCGCCGTATTGGTAACGGCCCTCCACCCAGGCCGTGACAATCGCGATATCGCAGGGGTTGTGAACGCGATGCACGGCGGCGTGCTCGTCCTTCATTTCGGCCAACATCTGCTCGTAGGAGCGGGCGAACTCGGCGTCGTCGCGAGCCAGCTTGGGTCCGAGCTCTTCAAAGACTTGGCCCAGGTCAAACTCATCCCAGCGCCGGTCGATGACCAGCTCCGGCGCCGGCTCGCCGGCTCGCGCGTAGACGGCCAGCACGCGCTCGGCGGTTCGCCGCTGGCGTTCCAACCCTCCGGTGATCACGGTCTGAAAGTGCGTCTTGTAAGCCGCTAGGTGCTCGCCAAGGGCGGCCGCCTGCCGCTGACCGAGCTCGGAGAGGGCGTCGTAACGATGTCGCGGCCCGGCTTGCCCGTGCCGAATGAGATAAAGTGCGCTCACGCTGTTTCCTTGACGATCTCCGCCGCCTCCGCCAGGCCCCGTACGGTCTGCTCGAAGCGGGCGAAGCGGGCGTCGCTCGTCTGCCCGCTATGGTAGCGGCGATAGATCTGCTCCAGCACCACCGCCAACTTGAAAAGCCCAAAAACTTCGTAGTAGGCGACGCCGCCCAGGTCGCGGCCGGTAGCGCGTTGATACCGGTCAAGCAACTCGGCGCGGGTGGGCCAGCCGGGCAGCGTGGTGATGGGGCTGATCGCCTCGCGCCTCGCCTTCGGATCGCTAGCCTCGGGCCAATAGCAGAGCATCACGCCCAAGTCGACGAGCGGATCTCCAACCGATGACATTTCCCAATCCAGCACCGCTGTAATCCGGGCCGTGTCGTCCTCAGCCAGCATCACGTTGTCGAGCTTGTAGTCGTTATGGACCACCGTGGCCGGCTGCGAGGGCGGCAGGCGGTCCAGCAGCCACGTGCTCAGCCTCCGCATGGCCGGAACCTCGCGGGTTTGCGCGAGTTCCCAGCGAGCGGACCAGCCGCGCACTTGGCGTTCCAGAAAGCCCTCCGGCTTGCCGATCGAGTCCAGACCGTGCCGAAAGATATCAATCGAATGCAGCTCGGCCAGACTGTCCACGAAGGCGTCCGCGGTCTTCCGAGGGTCGCCGAGCCCCTCCGGCGCTGTGCGGCGCAGGACGATTCCGCGGCGGCGCTCCATCAAAAAGAACTGGCGGCCGAGCACGCTTTCGTCCTCGCAAACGAGCTCGACGCACGGGGCGGGCGGGTAGAGCGGCGCCAGCTTTTGCAGGACGCGGGCCTCGCGGGCCATGTCATGCGCGCGCGGCGGGATCGGCCCCAGCGGAGGCCGCCGCAGCACGTACTCGCAGCCCGCGCGGCGGATCAGGTAGGTCAAATTGGAGTGGCCGCCGGGGAACTGCAACGCCTCCAGCTCAGCCGACGGACCGGGCAAGCGCCCGTTGAGATACCGCGCCAGAGACGCGATATCGAGCTCTTCTCCAGGGCGGATCGCTGCTGCTTCGGACGCCGGCATGGCCCGGTTGAGGATACCAAAGCCGGGGCTGCTAATCCCTCCCGCCCGGCGAGCCGATGGAGCTAGCAAGTGAACGGTCAACCTCACGTCGTCCTGCTGCTGACGGCGCCGATCGCGTGGCCGCGGATGTTTCGGGGGCAGGCTCGGTTCCTACGAGGAAAAGGTTTTCGGGTGACCCTCGTTTCGGCGCCTGGGCCGGACCTGGAGCGCTTCGCCGCGGAGGAAGGCGTGGAGGCGATCGGCGTGGAAATAGAGCGCGAGCCGGCCCCGCTATGGGATCTTCGCACGCTGTGGCGGCTCTGGCGGTTGCTCCGGGACCTCCGGCCGGATGTGGTGGAGGCTGGCACGCCGAAGGCCGGGCTGCTGGGCATGTTGGCGGCTTGGTTGGCGGGCGTTCCTTGCCGCGTTTACACGCTGCACGGCCTTCGTCTGGAAACTGCTCGCGGGCCGAAGCGCTTGCTTTTGGCCTGGACCGAGCGGCTGGCGGCATGGGCGGCCCAGGCGGTTGTCTGCGTGAGCCCGAGCCTGCGCGGCCGGGCCGTGGAACTGGGGCTGGTCTCGCCGGAGAAGGCGGTCACTTTGGGTTCGGGTGGCGTCAACGGCGTTGATCTGGAGCGCTTCGGCCGCGCCTTGGCGAGCCCGGTCGGAGGCATGGTGTTGGGATTTGTTGGGCGCTTCACTCGCGACAAGGGGGTGGAAGAGCTCCATGCCGCCTTTTCGTTGTTGCGCAGCCGCAGGCCCGGCCTGAAGCTGTTGATGTTGGGCGATTTTGAAGACGGTGATCCGGTGGCGTCACATGTACGGCGGGCGATTCTGGGTGACCGCGACGTGCTGCGACCCGGTTTCGTGGACGACCCGGCGCCGTTTTTCGCCGAGATGGACATTGTCGCGCTGCCGTCCTACCGCGAAGGGTTGCCCTTGACGGCCATGGAGGCCGCCGCGGCGGGCCGTCCGCTGGTGGCCGCCCGCGCGACCGGCACGGTCGACGCCGTGGTGGACGGGGTGACTGGGCTGCTGGTCCCGCCGCGCGACTCCCAGGCCCTCGCGGAGGCGATCGAATCGCTGTTGGCGGACCCGGACCGCGCCCGCCGGATGGGCGCCGCCGCACGCGCTCACGCCGAGCGGGCGTTTCGGCCGGAAGAGGTTTGGCGGGCGCGGCTGGAGCTCTACCGCGAGCTCGCCGCGCGATATGCGTCGCCGTCGCGCCAGGGGGAGCGGCTGCTCAAGCGGACGCTGGATGTCGTCGTGGCGGGCGGGCTGCTGGTCGTGTTGGCGCCGTTGACGGCCTTGACCGCGCTGCTGGTTCGGGCTCGCTTGGGAACGCCGGTTCTGTTTCGACAGCAACGTCCGGGGCTGAACGGCGCGCCGTTTACCGTGCTGAAGTTCCGTTCGATGACCGACGATCGCGGCCCCGACGGGCAGCTATTGCCCGACGCCGAGCGCCTGCACGGCTTGGGGCGGCTGCTGCGCCGCTGGAGCCTGGACGAGCTGCCGCAGCTCTGGAACGTCCTTAAAGGCGAGATGAGCCTGGTCGGACCGCGCCCGTTGCTAATGGAGTACTGGGAGCGGTACGACGAACGCCAGCGGCGCCGCCATGAGGTCAAGCCCGGAATCACCGGCTGGGCGCAGGTGCATGGACGCAACCTGCTGAGCTGGGAGGAGCGCTTTGAGCTCGACGTCTGGTACGTGGACCACTGGAGCGTCGGCTTGGATCTTACAATCCTATTCCGCACGGCGGCGTTGGTCTGGAGAGGGCGCGGGGTGCAGGCGCCCGCCCTGCCCACGCCGGAGATGTTTGACCCGCTGGCGGCCTCGGAGCGGTCGAGATGCACCTGAAAGACCGAGCGCACGCTTGGGTGGTGGACCGGGTCTATGCCCGTCACAACCGGGCGCCGGCGGTGCGCGCGGCGGTGGCCGAAGCACTGGAGCGGCTGACGGCGCCGGGCAGCCTGGGGTTGAACCTGGGCGCGGGCGGCTCGCGGCTGCACCCGCGCCTACTCCGTTTGGACATCGACCCGGCGACGTTCCCCGACGTTTTTGCCTCGGCGCTTGAGCTGCCCTTTGGCGAAGGCAGCTTCGATGTCGTCATCAGTCAGGAAGTGCTGGAGCATCTGCCCGACCCTTGGGCCGCGCTGGCCGAGGTCCGGCGCACCCTCAAACCCGGCGGATTGTTGTACCTGCAAGTGCCCTTCGTCATCGGCTACCACTCCGGCCCGTCCGACTATTGGAGGTTTACGCATGAGGGCTTGCAGCGCTTGATCGAGGGCTCGGGTCTGGAATTGGACAGGTTGGAAACGGCCGTGGGCGCCGGCACGGGGATCTACCGGATCTCCGCCGAGCTGTGCGCGGTCCTGGCGGGAACCTTATGGAACAAGGCGTACCTACCGGCAAAAGCGTTGGCTGCAATCGCGCTGAGCCCATTGCGACTGCTCGACCGGCTGCCCCTAACGGGAGCGGCCCGCAATCGCATCCCCGGGGGCTATTTGGCGCTGGCGAGCAAGCCGACGGCGCGATAGTCCTATCGTCCGCCGGACGGCGCGTGGGGCTGTTGCGGTGTTTTCGGACGGCGCTGGACGCGCTCGGCCCGCGGGGGCGTTTGATCGCCCTGGATGCGGGCATGAGCGCTCCGGCGGCGCATCTGGCGGACAAGCTCTACCGCGTGCCGCGCTGCGATGCTGCGGATTTTGCCCAAGCCGTGGCGGAGATCTGTCGCCGGGAGCGCCCGTTGGTGATCGTCCCGACGATTGACACGGAGCTACCGTACTACGCAGAGCGCCTGGACGAGCTGGCGCGTTTGGGCGTGCGTGTGGCGTGCTCGCGGCCCGAGGGGGTCGCCATCGCTGCGGACAAGCGGCTGACGCACTGCTGGCTGAGGCGGAACGGCTTTCCGACCGTTCGCCAGGGCGGGCTGGAGGAGGTTTGCCGGGACTTGAGCTCCTGGGATTTCCCGGTCATCGTCAAGCCGGCCTTCGGCAGCGCCTCGGCGGGCGTGCGGCGAGTTGAACGGGCGGCGGAATTGCTGTCGCTGCAAGGCCACGGCCGGGACCTGATCGTCCAAGAGATCGCGCTTGGCGAGGAATACACCGTCCACACCTACATCGACCGGCGCGGCGACTGCTTGGCGGCCGTGCCGTGCCTGCGGCTGGAGGTGCGCGGCGGGGAGGTTTCCAAGGGGCTGACGGTTCGCAATGAACGCCTGATGGAGCTGGCGAGCGCCGTGAGCCGCAAGCTTCCCGGCGGCTACGGCCCGATGAACGTGCAGATCTTCCTGGCGCCCGACGGCGACATGCGGGTGATTGAGATCAATCCGCGCTTCGGCGGCGGTTACCCGCTGGCCGATCGCGCCGGGATGGCATCGCCGCGCTGGATGCTTGAGGAAGCGCTCGGCCGGCGCCCGCGGGCCGTCGACTTGTGGCAGGACGATCTGGCGATGCTGCGCTATGACGAGGCGGTGTATCTGCCGGGCGCGGCGATCCGGCAGCCGAAGGCGAGGGATGAGTGGCCGGGCGCGCTCAAGGCCTCAGTCCTACCCGCCACGTAGACGTGGGCGGCTCCACTTCGCCAGAACGAGCCGCCCGGCTTCAGCCGGCGGGTGCGCTCGGGGCTTCAGGGCGGCAGGACCAACGGAGGCCGAAGCAGCCGCCATCGCATATTCGTTAGGCGCCCGCGGGACCAATTGGGTGCGGCTGCAACGTGCACTAAAAATGCTTAAAATCCGAACCGTCCCGCCCAGCATCGACACAATTGACGTCTTGATCCAACCGGCCCCAACCAAACCGCACAGCGTATTCGTTGTTGGCGTTTTCCAAGTTTCGACCGCGGCTAGAGTAGGCCATATGTTTCATGTCGCCGTCGTCAATGGTTCCGCCAGAATATTTGATACGACGGGACGTGTTTTCCATAGTGTCGCAGAGTTTAGCGCCGTGTATATGAACCAAAGAATTGGAACCGTATTGGAGATTCCTCATTCCGTCATCATCCAAATGGAGCGGGGTGCGTTGACCGCCAGCGGTTTGGCTGCTGCCGGGAACATCCTCGACATTGGATTGGAGGTGATCCCTGCGGAGCGTATTCGAGGTATCCACGGCTACGGATACAATGCGGACGGTCACCGAGTAGGCAATTGGCTGGAAGAACAGGCCCGTCGGCAGATGGCCCGTCGGGTCTACCCCGGACTGTGATTAGCCGCACGGAGCTATCCAACAAAACGCTTGTGTCAGCGAGCTTTTCAGGCTGGCCCGATCCCCAGCTTCTTGCAGATTCCGTCGACCCGCTGCTTCACCGCCGCGTCCATCGTGATCACGTCCGGCCAGCGGCGCGTAAAACCTTCGGTCGGCCACTTCTTCGTCGCGTCAACCCCCATCTTGGAGCCGTAGTTGTCCATGCGGCTGGAGTGGTCGAGCGAATCGATTGGGCCGAAGGTGAACTGAATATCCCTCTCCGGGTCGATGTTGTTGAAGGCCTTCCAGGCGACCTCGGAGTAGTTGTGCACGTCGGTGTCTTCATCCACCACCACGATGCACTTGGTAAACATCGCCTGCCCCAACCCCCAGATCGAATTCATCACCTTGCGGGCATGGCCGGGGTAGGACTTGCGGATGGATATCAACATCAGGTTGTGAAAAATGCCCTCGGCCGGCATGGCCATGTCCACCACCTCGGGTAGCTGCATCTTCATTAGCGGCAGGAACACCCGCTCGATGGTCTTCCCCATGTAGTAATCCTCCATGGGCGGGATGCCGACAATTGTCGTGGCATAGATCGGCTCGCGACGCTGGGTGACGGCGGTGACGTGAAAGACCGGGTACTCGTCCGAGAGCGAGTAGTAGCCGGTGTGGTCGCCGAACGGGCCTTCGGTGCGGGTCTCGCCGATCTCGACGTAGCCCTCGAGCACAATCTCGGCGTTGGCCGGCACTTCCAGATCAACGGTTTTGCACTTGACCATCTCCACCGGGCTGCGCCGCAGGAACCCGGCGAACATCATCTCGTCGATGTCCGGCGGCAGCGGCAGGATGGCGGCCAGCATCACAGTGGGGTCGGCGCCGATCGCCACGGCGACCTCCATGCGGGCCTGCTGGCCCTCGGCCTGCAAGCGGCGGTAATGCTCGGCGCCCTGCTTGTGGGTCTGCCAGTGCATGCCGGTCGTGCGCTCGTCGTAGACCTGCATGCGGTACATTCCGCAGTTACGCTTGCCCGTTTCGGGGTTGCGCGAAAACACCAGCGGCAATGTGATGAAGCGGCCGCCGTCTTCGGGCCAGCATTGCAGGACGGGGTAGTCGTCGAGCAGCGAAAAGCCTTCGGTCTTGACCACCTCCTGCACCGGCCCGGAGCGGACATCCTTGGGCATGTACTGGCCGATCTCGGCCAGCTTGGGCAGCATTTTGAGCTTGCTGACCAGCCCTTGCGGCGTCTTCATCTGAAGATACTCGGAGATCCGCCCGGCCACGGTTTCGAGCGAATCGACCTCCAGGGCAAGCTCCATGCGCTTCATCGACGCCATGGTGTTGATGACGACGGGAACCTTGTAGCCCTTGGGGTTTTCAAACAGCAGCGCCGGGCCGCCGCTCTTGACCGAGCGATCGGCGATCTCGGTGATTTCGAGGATGGGATCGACCTCTTCGCGCACACGCTTGAGCTCGCCCTTCTTCTCGAGGGCGGCGATGAATTCCCGCAAATCGCGATAGGCCATAGACCCCTATTGTGGAACAAGGCCCGGAGATGTTTGGGGTCCGGCGCGCGCGGGAATCTACATTCGCGGCTGGGTGCGAACCTCGTAGTCGTCAGGATCGAATTCGCGCGCCTCCGGTTCCGGCAGGCGGCCCGCCCACACGGCCCAGCACCATGCCAGACCCGTCGCCAAGCCGCAGCAGCCGGCCACAAAGGCGATGGAGCGCGGCGAGTACACGTCGGCGGCGACTCCCGCGGCCGTCAGCGACAGCATCATCACCGTCCAGGTCATCGTCTCGATTGTCGAGTAGACCCGGCCTCGAAACTCGTCGTCCACATGCCGTAGCAGTTGCTCCTGGTTGAGCACCGAGGCCAGCCCGACGCCGGTGCGCGACATGCCCACCAGCACCGACGCCATCCAGAAGGTCGGCGCCTGGGAGAAAAGCACGTAGCTGACGCCGTGGACAATGAAGCCCACGCCCACCAGGCGCTTGTAGCCCTCAAAGCTGACCCGCTTACCCGCCCAGTGCGCGAAACCTGAGCCGACCAGAAGCCCAAATCCGGCCGCGCTCCAGATGACGCCGATGCCGGTGGCGCCGCGGTCGAACACGATCTCGCCGAACAGGCTGAACAGGATCTGCGCCGCCCCGCCGCCGAACGCCCAACCCACCTGCAACAGCGCGATCCCCAACAGCAGGGGCTTGGCCGCCAGATAGCGCAGGCCGTCGCGGTACTCCCGCCAGGGCTGCGCCATATCCTCTTCGGTGAGCGCTTTGCGCTCGGGGCGGAAGTGGCCCTTCTCCACGCGAAGCAGCCCGATCATCCAGCCCGAAAATAGAAACGACAGCCCGTTGATCAAGAACGCCGCCTCAAACCCCAGCGCGGCCGCGCTGACGCCGCCGAACA
>CAYOPA010000161.1:0-10613 GCA_964405625.1 uncultured Bryobacterales bacterium | reverse complement strand
CAGACCATCGCGCGCGGGCTGCTAAATTGACGGCAGTGGCGAAGTCCAAGCCCAAGCCGCCAAAACCCCTCAAGAAGCGCAACATCATCGCGCGCGATGCTCCTCCTCGCCCCTCCGCCGGCCCCATGAAGGAGAAAAGTGATCGCTCCAGGCAGCAGGAGAAGCTGGAGATCCGCAAGAAGCTCGAAGAGCTAGGGAACTAGGGCGAACTCGATGACGCCGAAGCGCTCCGGCTCGTGGAAGTGCCTCTCGGTGCGCGACCACGCCAGATACTGCCGGTTCGTATCCGGGTCTTCCGGACCGAGCGGCCGCTCAATGCGGTAGAGTCCCACGCGCCAACGGTCCCCCGGCTTAGGCGCGGCCGTCACGCCCGTTCTTCCGAGCGAGGCCCAGGGAATGGCGATCTCCACGGTCCAGCCCTCGCCGGGTTGGATGCGGGCGGCCGTTTTCAGGCCCTCGATGTTCCACGCCAAGCGCTCCTGGCTGGACCCCTCGCCAGGGGCCGGGATCAGCAGGTCGACAACCACGTTGTGCGGATTGACTTCGAGCTCGGCGTAGTTGCGGCCATCGCCGTCGGGGTCCAGGAACACCTCGACGACCTCCTCGGTCCAGATTGCCGCGTCCCGTTCGGTGAGCGTCCCCCAGGCGTTTTCGTCGACGCAGACGAACAGGACGTACAGATTGTCGTCATCCCAGGCGACCACCGAGCGCGTCAGGGCCGCCTCGGGGCCGCGGACGTTTTCAAACCGGCCCACGCCGTCCAGCGCCGTCCAGGTGAGCTCGTCCGCGCGGCCGTCGATCGTGACGGCGTCGAGCGTGCGCCCGGCGCGGTAGAACGGCAATTCCTGGGCGGCCAGGGAGCTTGCCGCCAGCAGAGAGCAGATCCCCAGGAGCCTCATTGCTCCACCTTGGGCGGATTGGGCGGCGCGTAGCTTTCGATCCAATTCATCACGTTGGTCCAAACGTTGTCGCGGCTGGGAATCCAATTGGCCGGGCGTGCGCCGTTATCCGCCGCCGTGCTGAAGCCGGGGAACATGCCGGGATAGCGCAGCACCCGGTGCTCGATGGAGCGGCGGCCCAGCAAATCAGCCCACTGGTTGATTTCGGCGGCGCCGGGGTCGTCCTCGGCGGCGATGATCAGCACTGGCGAAGTGATCTTGGGGGCAAAGCGGAAGGCGTCGCGGTCCATCATTTGGCGCACGAGCTCGCTTTCCGATAGGCTACGTCCGAAAACGCCCTCCGCGATCGAGGCGTAACGGCGCAGGCCCGCAAAGCCGTAGTCCGGCATGCCCGAAATCAGCACCGGCGAATCGAGCACCGCCGCGCGAAAGACGTTCGACCGACCGATCACCTGAGCGGCGATCAGGGCGCCTTCGCCTTGGCCCCAAATCGCCATCCGCTGCGAATCCACGTAGTCGAGCTTGCGCACGAGCTGCGTCAACTGCAAGACGTCGAGAGTCTCGCCCTTGGCATATTGCCGGGAGCCCTCGGAGTGGCCCTCCAGCCCGCGATGGCCGCGGTAGCCCGCGGCTGCGACCACGTAGCCGCGCCGAGCGAGCTCCTTGGCGACCTCGCGATAGGCCGGTGAGACCCCCTGCGTCGAGCCGTGGCACAAGATGACGGCCGGGAACTTCCGCTCGGGCCTGCCGGCGTCGTTGTAGCTGATGAGCGGCTGCGCCAAGTAGCCGGCGACGTTCTGCTCGTCGGACTTGAAGCCGATGTGCCAGGTCTCAATGCCGTCCTCACGCCCCGCCCGATCCAGGCGCCGGATCTCCCACGTACCGATACCCAGCCGGGCCCAGTTGCGCTCGGGGAAGGATCGGACCGAGTTGTCCGACAGGGTCATCAACCCGAGCGGGGTCTCACACAGCGCGGGCGCCGCCAGGAGCAGCGCGGCGACCAGAAGACGAGGGTTCATAACTGCGCTTTTATTGTAGCGTCGCCGAGCGGCGCGCCGTGCGCCTACAATTCCATGGCGCTTTCCTGTACCGCTGCGCCAGGAGCGCGGGCGATTGGTCCGCGAGAGGGCAAGCAGGACTGCGACGGCCCCACTGCCCGCGTGGAAGATTGGGAAGCTCGGTTCGGAGGCCCGCCGAAGAAGTGAGCGGTGAAGACCGGTTAGTAGCCGTCAGGCGACGAGCTGGGGGATCAGCTCGCCGTGTACGTCGGTGAGGCGCATGTTGCGGCCGTTGAAGTGGTAGGTGAGTCGCTTGTGGTCCATGCCCAGCAGGTGCAGCAGCGTGGCGTGGACGTCGTGGTAGGAGATCACCTGCTCGGCGGCCTGGTAGCCGAAGTCGTCGGTGGCGCCGATCGACTGGCCCCCCTGGACGCCCGCGCCGGCGAAGAATGTCGTCATGGCCCCGGGGTTGTGGTCGCGGCCGAGCCCGCGCTGCGAGATCGGCATGCGGCCAAACTCGGAGTGCCACATTACCAACGTGTCGTCGAGCAGACCGCGCTGCTTGAGGTCGGTGATCAGCCCGGCGATCGGGCCGTCGACCTCTTCGGCGTGCATGGTGTGATTCTCAATCAGGTTCGAGTGGGCGTCCCAGGTGTCGACGTTCTGTTGTAACAGCGCGCCGCTGTAGAGCTGCACAAAGCGCACGCCGCGCTCCACCAGCCGCCGCGCCAGCAGGCACTGCTTGCCGAAGCCCGCCGTGGCCGGCTCGTCCAGGCCGTAGAGCTTGCGCGTGGCGGCGGACTCCTCGGTGATATCCACGGCTTCGGGCGCGCAGCCCTGCATGCGGTAGGCGAGCTCGTAGCTGGCAATGCGGGCGGCCAGCTCGGATTCGCCGGGACGCTCGTCGGCATGCTGCTGGTTGAGCCAGGCGAGATGGTCCAGCCGGGCGCGCTGCTGCTCGGGAGTGACGAATTTCTCCGGAGGCGTCAGGTCCAGAATCGGGTCGCCCTTGGCCCGAAAGACCGTGCCTTGGTACGAAGCAGGCAAATAACCGGACGACCAGTTGGCCGGTCCGCTGAACGGCCCGCCCTTCTGGTCGTAAACCACCACGAAGCCCGGTAGGTTCTGGTTCTCCGACCCCAGCCCGTAGGTGACCCAGGAGCCGACCGACGGATGACCCATCAGCAGCGAGCCGGTGTTCCACTCATAGTGCGCCACCACATGGTCGTTCGAGCGCCCCTTGCAGGAATGCACGAAGGCTAGCTCGTCAACGATCGACCCGATCTTGGGGAAAAGGTCGCTGACCAGCTTGCCGCACTGTCCATGGCGCTTGAACTCAAACGGGCTGCGCATCAGGGGGCCGGGGTACCCCTGCCGCACGATGATGTCGCCGACGCCGCTAAGCGGCTCGCCGTGCCGTTTCTGAAGCTCCGGCTTGTAGTCGAAGGTGTCCACGTGGCTGACGCCGCCGCTCATGAACAGCGAAATCACGGCCTTGGCGCGCGGCTCAAAGTGCGGCGGACGGGGCGCGACGGGCGAGACAACGCCGTCGGAGGCGCCGCAGGCCGTGGGATCTGTTTCTCCCGCCAGCAGGCCGTCCCGCGCCAGCATCGTGGCCAGCGCCACGCCGGAGAGGCCCTCTCCGGCGCGGAAGAGAAAGTCTCGGCGCGAAATGATTCGTTCGTTGCTCACGGCGTGTAGACAAACTCGTTCAGGTTGAGCACCACGTCGCACAGGTCGGTCAGCGCCGCCAGCGCGGGGTCGGGGGCGTTGTAATGATAGTCGCGTTGGCGAGCCAGGAAGGCCAGGTTCGCCTCGGCTTCCTCCTCGGACGGCGGGCGGCTCAAAGCGATCCGCCAGGCGCGGTCCACTTGCTGTGCGGCGTCCTCGCCAGCCTCCCGGCGGACGCGCTCGGCGAAGATTGCGGCCTGCTCCAGCACCAGGCTGTTGTTAAGCAGCGTCAGCGCCTGGGTCGCCACGGTCGTGGTGGTGCGGCGCTCGCAGGTGACGTTCATGCTGGGCTGGTCAAAAACATCGAACATCGGATAGCGCAGCCCGCGCTTCTGGTAAGAGTAGACGCTGCGGCGCCAGTTGTCCGGACCCGGCTCGGTCATCTCCCAACGGCCCTTGAGGAAGGACTCGCGAACGCTGTCGGGGATGGGCGGGAAGAACGGCTCGCCCCCGGCGGCAAGGTTCAGCGAGCCCGCGGCGTCCAAGGTAATATCGCGCAGAATTTCCGACTCCACGCGCCGGCTGGGATACTGCCACAGCAGCTTGTTCTCAGGGTCCTTCTCAGCGCCCGCGGGCTGGCGACCCGAAGCCATGCGGTAGGTCTCCGAATCGAGGATCAGCCGGTGCAATTCCTTCACGCTCCAGCCGCGCTCCATGAATTCCAGCGCCAGCCAGTCCAACAGCTCCGGGTGCGTCGGCCGTTGGCCCATCTTGCCGAAGTTGCTGGCCGTCAGCGCCAGCCCCGTACCGAAGTGATGCTGCCAGACGCGATTGGCCATGACCCGCGCGGTCAGCGGATGATTCGGAGAGGTCAGCCAATTGGCCAGCGCCAGCCTACGGCCCGTCGAGACGCGTCCATTTTCGGGCGGCGCGGGCCGAAAATCGTCATTCTTGGCGATCACCGCCAACAAGCCCGGCTCTACCGGCGGCCCCAGGTTACGGTAGTCGGCGTTGGGCAGCAGGTGCGCCGGCGGCGCTTTGTAGTCGGCTTGCGATACTGGAATAAAAGGCCCGGCGTCGTCGAATCTCTGGCGTTCGCCCTTGCCCGGCTGCTCCTCGTCGCCCAGACCGTTCGGCGATGAGCGATAGTCGCCGTCGCGCAGGCCCATCGCGAGGGGAAGATCGGCGGGAAGCTCCTTCTTGAGCTCGGCCACGCGGGCCTGAAGGTCCTTCACCTCGGCGGCGTCGGCGGCGGAGAGCATATCGCTCACTGAGCCTGCGCCCATCGATAGAATCTGCGCCGCCAGCAGGACCTGTCCGGGCGTGCGCTGATCCTCGGGCGTATTCACGGCGGCCTGGATGTCCGGCGGAAAACTGGTGAGCTTTTCGCGGAAGCGGAGCTCTTTGTACGGTGCTTCGATGGCGGCGATCCGTTCCCGCAGCGGCTTGATGCGGCTTTCGACGGCTTCCGTGGCGGCCTCGTGGGCTGCGATCTCCGCTGGCGGGGCGAGCGGGAAGTCGTAGCGTACGTACGGATAGAAGATCGCCATCATCCGGTAGTAATCAAGCTGCCGGATCGGGTCGAACTTGTGGTCGTGGCAGCGGGCGCACTCCACCGTCAGCGCCATGAAGGCGCGGCTCGACGTTTGGATCATGTCGTCGAGATAGTTGTAGCGGTACTCCGGGTTATCCTTTTCGCGAAAGAGAACGCGAGGCCCGACGCGGAAGAAGCCGGTGGCGATCAGCGAACCAAAATCCCAGTCCGGCAGCTCGTCGCCGGCGATCTGCTCGCGCACGAAGCGGTCATACGGTTTGTCGGCGTTGAACGACGCGATCACGTAGTCGCGGTAGCGCCACGAGTTGGGGTAATCGTAATCGTGCTCATAGCCGGAGCTGTCGGCGTAACGCGCCACGTCGAGCCAATGGCGGCCCCAGCGCTCGCCATACTGCGGCATGGCCAGCAAGCGGTCCACCAAACCGCTCCAAGCCTCGGGCGACTCATCGGCGACAAAGGCCTCCACCTCCGCCACGGGAGGCAGCAATCCCACCAAATCGAGGTAGACGCGGCGAATCAGCGAGCGCTTGTCGGCGCGCGGCGCGGGTTCAATGCCGGCCTGCGCCAAGCGAGCCGCCACGAACGCGTCAATCGGATTGCGGTTCCAGCGGGCGTCGGCGACAGCGGGCGGCTCGACGCGGACCGGGCGCTGGAAGGCCCACCATGCGGCCGGGTCCTCATCGGAGACGCCGCGCGAGGCGACCTCGCCTTCGTACTTGGCCCCTTCCTGGACCCAGCGCACGAGAATGTCGATCTCCTCGTCGCTCAGCACTCCGCCCAAAGGCATCCGCGGAGCGCGCGAGCCCTCCACCTGCTGGATCAAGAGGCTGGCCGAGGGGTTGCCGGGGAAGATCGCGCGACCGTGCTTGCCGCCCTTGACGGCCTCTTTGCGGGTGGTCAGGTCGAGGTCGCCGAGCTTCTGGTCCGGGTTGTGGCAGGAGAGGCAGCGCTTTTCGAGCAGCGGCTTGACCTCGTCAGCGAAAGAGACGGGCTCGTCGGCGCCGAGCAAGGAGCCCGGCAGCGCCGTCAGGCAGACGAAGAGAAAAACTCGGCTCAACACGGGGACTCGATTTCGGTCTGAGTTTAGGAGCTAAGTTTCGTGATGTCAATGAATGCGGCCCGATCGGGCTATACTAGGGGAACGCGGGCGTTCCTGGCTCGCGGAGAATAGCGAGAAACAGTATGGCCGAAGACACCAAGAAAAACGAAGAGAAACCGAACCTGTACCAAGCTGAATACCTGGGTAGCGGCTCGTTCCGCATCACCAAGCCGAAGCGCAAAAAGGGCAAGCAGCACGAGACCAAGGCCCATCACGGCCAGCGTCGCGCGCGCCGCCACGGCTAGCTCAAGGTATGGGCTAGGTCGAGGTAGGGTTCAGGGGTTCAGAAGGAAAAAAATGAGCCCCGCGTTGGGGGGGGCGTCTCGCCGATAGGCCGTCGGCTCGACCGCGGGGCTCAAATCGCAGGAGGAGTCAGCCTCCGTTCCAGAGAAGGCCGCTCGCTCGACTGCAATGATCGTGCGACGGCTGAGAGGATCCACTCCAGCGCCTTGCGCTCAATCACGAAAGCGATCGCGACGGAAGCAAGAGCCAAGCAGAGTGGCACGACCCACGACCACAGCAGTTCCACAACTCTCCGCACAGCATGCTAAAGGCCAACCATCCACGATTGCTGATTCCATGAGGTTTGCTCGGATCTTGGGTCAGTCGTCAGCGCTGAACATGCGAGTAAGTTTTGCTTGGGCATGTAGAGATTACTCTGTTGGGAGCGCCGGTGGAGCATTTTGAGCAACCCGGCCGGACGGCGCGACGATATACGATCAGTGGTCGCGTGCAAGGCGTCGGCTTTCGGTATTTCGTACAGCGCACGGCCACGGAGCTTGGCGTCGGCGGCTGGGTTCGCAACCGGCCCGACGGCAGCGTGGAGGCGCACGGCGAAGGAACGCCGGACCTGCTGACGGCATTCCGCGCCGCGCTGGAGCAGGGGCCGCCGGTGTCGCGCGTGGATTCCGTCCACGAGTCGCCGGCGACCATCAGTGGTGAAGGGACCTTTCGGATTACGAGTTAGTGTCCTGTCTCAGTTGTCCGCGTACAGAATCGGCAAGAGGCCATTTGCGTCGGAAACGCATGGCAGAATATAGCCCAGGGCGTCAGCCCTGGGGCAGAGGGGGGCCGCGGCGATCCGATTTCCCCGGGGCTCACGCCCTGCGCGAATGATTGTGTACGAACTTCAGAGACAGGACGCTAGAGGAACGCTGAACGATGGAGCATCTGAAAAAGCTGATTCGCGAAGTGCCCGACTTTCCCAAGCCGGGCATTCTGTTCTACGACATCACAACGCTGCTGCAAGACCCCGACGGGTTGCGCCAGCTCACCGACGGGATGGTCGACCGCTATTGCGACAACCCGCCCGACGTGGTTCTGGGGGTCGAGGCGCGCGGGTTCATCTTTGCTCCCGTGATGGCCACCCGGCTGGGCCGCGGCTTCGTGCCGGTGCGCAAGCCGGGCAAGCTGCCGTCGAAAACTTCGCGGATCTCCTACGAGCTCGAATACGGCAGCGATTCGTTGGAGATTCACTCCGACGCCATCCAGCCGGGGCAGAACGTGCTGATCGTCGACGACCTGCTGGCCACCGGCGGCACCGCCAAGGCGACCTCCAAGCTGGTGGAAGAGCTCGGCGGCAAGGTGCATGGATTCGCCTTTGTGGTGGAGCTCAGCTTCCTACCCGGACGCCAGGCGCTCGACGGCTACGACGTCTTTTCCGTGCTGACCTACGACGAGTAGCCGAGGGCGTCCGAAGCTACAATTCTCGATTCCCGCCAAGGGTTATACTGGGGCGTCGTCCACGCCCGGAGACTTCCCTTATGCTCACTCGTAGAGACCTGCTGGCCGGAACGCTGCCGTTGGCGTTCCATGCCACGGCGCGCGCACAGACCCGCCCCAAGATCGCCTGCATTTCGACGATCTTCTTCAAGTACTCCCACACGCAGCACTTCGTGGACCGCTTCCTGGAGGGCTACGGCTGGAACGGCGTCCACCACCGGCCGCCGATGGATCTGGTGTCGCTGTGGGTCGATCAGGTCGGCGACAACGACTTGAGCCGCGACCGCGCCAAGCGGCACCCGTCGATCAAGATCTATCCGTCGATCGCCGACGCCCTCACGCTGGGCGGCAGCGACTTGGCAGTGGACGGCGTGCTGCTGATCGGCGAGCACGGCGACTACGAGCGCAACGAGAAGGGCCAGCGGCTGTATCCGCGCTACGAGCTCTTCTCGGAGATCGTCAAAGTCTTCCGCAAGACCGGCAAGTCCGTCCCGGTCTTTAACGACAAGCATCTGTCCTGGAACTGGGACTGGGCCAAGGAGATGTACGACACGTCCAAGGAGCTCGGCTTCGCCTTCATGGCCGGCTCCAGCCTGCCCGTGACGTGGCGCACGCCGGCGATTGACATGCCGCTTGGCTCGAAGGTCGAAGAGGCCGTCTCGGTGGCCTATGGCGGCGTGGACGGCTACGACATTCATGCGCTGGAGACGATTCAGTGCATGGTGGAGCGCCGCGAAGGGGGCGAGAAGGGCGTGAAGTGGCTGCAAGCCTACGCGGGCGACAACTTCTGGAAGGCTTTTGACCAGGGGCTGTGGTCGCACGAGCTGATGAACGCCGCCATGACCCGCAGTCACAACCTCACGCCGGCCCGCGAGGGGTTCAACAACATCTTCCCGACCGTGGAAGACATGAAGCGGCTGGTCAAGCGGCCGATCGCCTACCACTACGAGCACCTCGACGGCCTCAAGTGCACCATGCTGCTGATGGGCGGGCTGGTGGACGATTTCAACTTCGCCGCCAAGGTGCAGGGCATGGCCAAGCCGCTGTCGACGCAGATGTATCTGCCGATGCCGCCGCGCCGCACCACGCTGGCGAACTTCTTCACGCCGCAGATCAACAACGTGGAGAAGATGTTTCTCACCGGCAAGCCGACCTATCCCGTCGAGCGCACGCTGCTGACCACTGGCCTGACGGCGGCCGGCGTGGACAGCCTGTTTGAGGGCGAGGTTCGCAAAGAGACGCCGCATCTGGCCATCAGCTATCAGCCGACCAAGGAGTCCACGTTTTGGAGAACCTGAACCGCCGTTCTTTTGTGGCGCTGCTGACGGCCGGAGGCCTGTATTCCTGTGGTCAGTCCGAGCCCGCCGGGCCGAAGCGGATTGCGGTGGTGACGACCATCTACCACTATCTCTCGCACGCCCAACATATCGCGGACCGCTTCCTGGTCGGCTACCCCATCGATGGCGAGTGGCGTCAGCCGAACATGAAGATCGTCTCGCTCTACGTGGACCAGAAACCCGAGGGCGACCAGAGCCAGGAACGAGCCCAGGAGTTCGGCTTCCAGGTCTATCCGACGATCGCCGAAACGCTGCGCCGCGGCGGCGACAAGCTGGCCTGCGACGCGGTGCTACTCATTGGCGAGCACGGCGAATACCCGAGCAATGAGCTGGGGCAGAAGCTCTACCCTCGCTACGAATTTTTCAAGGAAATCGTCAAGGTTTTCGAGGAAGACGGCAAGGCGGTCCCGGTGTATAACGACAAACACCTCTCCTACAGCTTCGACAAAGCCAAGGAGATGGTGGACGACTCCAAGCGCCTCCGATTTCCCATGCTGGCCGGCTCGTCGCTGCCGGTGACGTGGCGGTTGCCCGACTTGGAGCTGCCGCTGGGCTGCGAGATTGAAGACGCATTGATGGTGGGTGTGGGCGGTTCGGACGCCATGGACTACCACGCGCTGGAGGCGATGCAGTGCATGATCGAGCGCCGCAAGGGCGGGGAATCGGGCGTGCGCCGCGTGGAGATGATCGAAGGCGATGCGGTCTGGAAGGCGGGCGAGGAGGGGCGCTGGTCGAAGGAGCTGCTGACTTCGGCGCTCTCGCGGAGCGATTCCCCGATGGGGCTGTCCGTGGACGACTCTCGCACGCAGGACCTGGTTGGCTCGGGTGAGGTGATGAAGCTGGTGGAGAAGCCGGCGGCCTACTTCTTCGAGCACAACGACGGGCTGAAGACCACGCTGCTGATGCTCAACGGGGCCGTCAAGGATTTCAACTTCGCGGCTCGGGTCAAGGGAATGGAAGGCCCGCGGGCGTTGCAGTTCTTCCTGACGCCGACGCCGAACGTCACCTACTCGGCCTGCTTGGTGCGCGGGATTGAGGAGATGTTCGAGACAGGCGTATCGACGTATCCGGTGGAACGGACGCTGATCGTCAGCGGCGCGCTGGAGGCGGCGTTGAAGTCGAAAGCGCAAGGGGCGCCGCTCGATACGCCGTACCTGGACGTGAAGTACCAGGCCCCGGCGGAATCGCACCACTGCAGGGCGTGATGTGCTCCGTGGCGCACGGCTATGCCGTGCAGTCGGGCCTGTGGCCCGACACTGGACTTTGGCCCGTGACTAGTTTTCGGCACGCTGAAGGCATTGTGCGCGCTGCATGTTGTAGGCAGGCTTGACT
>CAYOPA010000160.1:0-10694 GCA_964405625.1 uncultured Bryobacterales bacterium | reverse complement strand
CTGACCGCGCGAGAGCGCAGGCTTCAAGATATTGGCGGCGTCGAGCGAGCCCTCGGCCGATCCGGCGCCGACCAGCGTGTGGAGCTCGTCGATGAAGATGATGGCGTTCTGGTTCTCCATCAGCTCCTTCATGATCGTCTTCAGCCGCTCTTCGAACTGGCCGCGGTACTTGGTGCCGGCCACGATCAATGACAGGTCCAGCGCCAGCACGCGCTTGTCGGCCAGGAAGGACGGCACCTCGCCGTCGGCGATGCGCTGCGCCAGCCCCTCGACGATGGCGGTCTTGCCGACGCCGGGCTCGCCGATCAGCACCGGGTTGTTCTTGGTGCGGCGGCAGAGGATCTGCACCAGCCGTTCGAGCTCGTTGGCGCGGCCGATCAGCGGGTCCAGGTTGTTGTCGAGCGCGGCCTGCGTGAGGTCTCGGCTGAACTCTGACAGCAGCGAGCTCTCCTTGGGCCGGTTCGCCAACAGCTTTTCCGACTGCGAGCGCGCCAATTCCTCGCGAATCGTCGCCAAACGCAACCCGCGCTCGTGGAGAATCTCCGCCGCAAAGCACTTCTCTTCCCGCAGCAGCCCCAGCAGCAGGTGCTCGGTTCCGATGTGCTTGTGGCTCAGGCGCTCCGCCTCTTCGGCCGCATACGCCAGCACCCGCTTGCACTCGTGGCTCAGCGGCAGATCGACCGAGGTCGAGACCTTTTCGCGAATCGTGGTGTGCGCCTCGATCTGCTTGCGGATGGATTCCACGGCGGCGTGCGAGCGCAGAAAGCGGTTGGCCAGCGCTTTGTCTTCGCGGATCAGCCCCAGCAGCAGGTGCTCGGTTTCGATGTACGGGCTGCCGAACTGACTGGCCTCGTAGCGGGCGAAGAAGATGACGCGGCGCGCCTTTTCTGTGTAGCGTTCGAACATGGGTGGCGGTGAGGGCTGCTTCCCTTAGCGCTCATGATATCAACAAGAAATCAAGCGGGCCGGAAACGGCGACAAACCGTTCGGCGGGAGCGCCGCAAACCCAACTTATAATCAAGAAGAGGCGGCGCCGCCCCGCGGCTGCCGTCCAAACCTCTCCATGAGCCAACGCGATGATCGAACCCGCCTTCTACGGGAGGCGCTGAGCGAGCGCATCCTCACACTGGACGGCGCCATGGGCACGCAGCTCCAGGATCGCAACCTGACGGCTGAGGATTTCGGCGGAGCGGAGCTGGAGGGCTGCAACGAGAACCTCAATCTCACCCGCCCCGACGTGCTGATCGATATCCACAAGGGCTATCTCGAAGCTGGGGCGGACATCATCGAGACCAATAGCTTTGGCGGGACTGCCGTGGTGCTGGCCGAGTATGACCTCGCCGACAAGGTCAAGGAGATCAACCTCGCCGCCGCGCGCTTGGCTCGGCAGGCCGCCGACGAGCTCTCCACTTCGTCGAAGCCGCGCTTTGTCGCCGGCTCGATGGGACCGACCACGAAGACCATCACCGTCACCGGCGGCATTACGTTCCAGGAGCTGATTGACAACTTCCGCGAGCAGGCCCGCTGGCTGGTGGAAGGCGGTTCCGACATACTGCTGCTGGAAACCGCGCAGGACACGCGCAACATCAAGGCCGCGCTGATCGGCATCGAAGAGGCCTATCGCCAGTTGGGCGTCAAACTGCCCGTGATGGTCTCGGGCACTATCGAGCCGATGGGCACGATGCTGGCCGGGCAGGCCGCCGACGCCTTGGTGGCGTCGCTGGAGCACGTGGACCTGCTTTCGCTGGGGCTGAACTGCGCCACTGGGCCGGAGTTCATGACCGACCACATCCGCACCATCCACGAGATGGCGCTGTCCAACGTCTCCTGCTACCCCAACGCCGGCCTGCCTGACGAGGACGGCCTGTATGGCGAGACGCCCGAGTCGCTGGCCCGCTCGCTGGAACGCTTCGTCAAGAACGGCTGGCTGAACTTCATCGGCGGCTGCTGCGGCACCACGCCCGAGCACATCCGCGCCATCTCGCAAATGGTGGAGGGCCGCGAGCCCCGCCGCCATCGCGGCAAGCGCAGCAGCTACTACTCCGGCATCGAGCTGGTGGAGGCGACCGACGACAACCGCCCGCTGCTTGTCGGCGAGCGCACCAACGAGGTCGGCTCGCGCGCCTTCAAGCGCATGATCACCGAGGAGCGCTTTGAAGAGGCCGCCGAGATCGGACGCCGCCAGGTCCGCAACGGGGCCCACGTCATCGACATCAACCTCGAAAACCCCGACCGCGACGAGCTCGCCGATATCGACGCCTTCTATTCGCAGATCATCCACAAGGTCAAAGCGCCGCTGATGATCGACTCCACCAGCGCCGAAGCGATCGAGCGCGCGCTGACCTTCTGCCTGGGCAAGTCGATCATTAACTCGATCAACTTCGAGGACGGCGAGGAGCGCTTCGACCGCGTCATGCCGCTGGTCAAGAAGTACGGCGCGGCGATCGTCATCGGCTCCATCGACGAGGACAAGCAGCAGGCGCAGGCGATCACCCGCGAGCGCAAGCTGGCGATCGCGCAGCGCGCCCATGACTTGACGACGAGCAAGTGGGGCGTACCGGCCGAAGATCTGGTCTTTGACCCGCTCGTCTTTCCCTGCGCTACCGGCGATGAGAACTACATCGGCTCGGCGGTGGAGACCATCGAATCCCTCCGGCTGATTAAGCGGGACCTGCCGGGCTGCAAGACCGTGCTCGGCGTCTCGAACGTCAGCTTCGGCCTGCCCCCGGCCGCCCGCGAGGTGGTCAACTCGGTCTTCCTGTACCACGCCACCAGGGCGGGGCTGGATCTGGCCATCGTCAACACGGAAAAGCTGGAGCGCTACGCCCAGATTCCCGACGACGAGAAGAAGATGGTCGAGGACCTGCTGTGGAACCGGCCCACGCCGGCAGATCCCGACGCCCCCGAGGACTACCGTAAGCAGCCCCTCGAACAGCGAGCCCGCATCAACAACTGGCACATCGCGCATGTCACCGAGCACTTCCGCGAAGCCGCCGGCCGCTCCAAGCAGACGAAGTCGTTTGAGGATATGCCGTTGGACGAACGGCTGGCCCAGTACATCATCGAGGGCACTAAGGAAGGTCTGGTCGCCGACCTGGAGCTCAAGCGAGCCGACGGCGTCCGGCCGCTCGACATCATCAACGGTCCCCTGATGGCGGGCATGAGCGAGGTCGGCCGGCTGTTCAACAACAACGAGCTGATCGTCGCCGAGGTCTTGCAGTCCGCCGAAGCCATGAAGGCCGCCGTGGCGCACCTCGAACAGTATATGGAGAAGGCCGAAACCTCGGCCAAGGGCAAGATCCTGCTCGCCACCGTCAAGGGCGACGTCCACGACATCGGCAAGAACCTCGTCGATATCATCCTCACCAACAACGGCTACGACGTTATCAACCTCGGCATTAAAGTGCCGCCCGAGGAGCTGATCAAGGCTTACCGCGAGCACAAGCCCGACGCCATCGGCCTGTCGGGGCTGTTGGTCAAGAGCGCGCAGCAGATGGTCATCACCGCGCTGGACCTAAAAGAATCCGGCGTCGCCGTGCCGATGCTCGTCGGCGGAGCGGCGCTGTCGGACTCGTTTACGCGCAATAAGATCGCGCCGTCGTACGAATCGATCACCTGCTACGCCAAGGACGCCATGTCCGGGCTCGATCTGCTCAACAAGCTGATGGACCCGCAGGCCCGGGAAAAGCTGGTCGCCGCGCAGGCCGCCAAGGTCGAGCGGCCCGAACCCGAGGCGAAGCCGTTCGAGGAGTCCACGGTTCGCAGCACGCGGGCCTCGCTGGACGCGCCGCCGCTGCCGCCACCCTACCCGCAGCGCGTGGCCCGCACCGTGCCGCAGCTTGACGAGATCTGGAGCTACGTCAGCCCGGCGATGCTCTACACGCACCACCTGGGCTTCCGCGGCAACTTCGAAAAGAAGCTCGCCGAGCGCGACCCCAAAGCGCTGACGCTCAAAGCCGCCGTCGACGATGTGCGGTCCGAGGCGGCGAAGTTCCTCAAGCTCAAGGCCGTCTGGCGCTACTGCGAGGCCGAGGGCGAGGGCAACACGATCCGCATGTACGAGCCCGGCGTCAAGGAGCCGGCTGTCGAGTTTACTTTCCCGCGCCAGCGCCGTGAGGACGGGCTGTGCCTGTCGGACTATGTGATGCCGGCGAGCAATGGAACTCGCGATTCGATCGGCGTCTTCGTGGTGACGGCGGGCGAGGGCGTCCGCGAGCGCGCCGAGGAATACAAGGCCCAGGGCGAATACCTCAAGATGCACGCCATGCAAGCGCTGGCGCTGGAGACGGCCGAAGCCTGCGCGGAGTGGTTGCACCGCCGCATGCGGGAGGACTGGGGCTTTCCGGACCCCGCCGGGCTGACCATGAAGCAGCGCCTGAAGACGGAGTACCGCGGCCGCCGCTACAGCCCCGGCTACGCCGCCTGTCCGGACCTGGACGACCAGGCGAAGATCTTCAAGCTGCTCAAGCCCGAGGAGATCGGCGTCGAGCTGACCGAGGAATTCATGATGGAACCCGAGGCCAGCGTCAGCGCACTGGTCTTCCATCACCCCGACTGCATCTACTTCGATGTGACGAAGTAGGGCAAGCCCCATGCCTCGGCCTGGGGGCCGAGGCGGCAGGCGTGGGCGCTTGAGTCACACGTTGTTGTTACCGAAACAGCGCCGCCAGATCGCCCGTCCGTCGCAGCAGGTTCAGCCGCGCCCGCTGCTCGGCATAGCGCGACTCATAAAGCCGTTGCCAGGCTAGCGATTCCTCCACGCGCATCCGCTCCACGGCGTCGAGCGCGGCGCGGCCCTCTTCCATCTGGGCCAGCCCGACCTCCACCTGCTCCCGCGCGAAGTCCAGTTCCAGCCGTGCGATCTTGCGCGCCCCTTCGGCCTGCTCGACGGCCTGAAAGAGTTGGATCGATTCGAGCTCCACGCCCGAGCGCCGCGCTTCCAGCTCAAGCTCCGCCTTGCGCTTGTCCGCCACCGCCTTGGCGATCCTGGCTGAAACGTCCTTGCCGCGGAACAGCGGCACGCGCAGCGCGATGCCGGCTTGCGTGTTGTGCCGCTGGAAGCGGTTGAAAAACTGCTCGTAGTTGTTGAAGCGGGTGAGAAGCGAGTATTGTCCGACGAAGTCCAGCCGGGGCAGGGAAGCCGCCCTCTCGGCCTTGGCGGCGAGCTCCTTGGCGGAGACGTTGGACGCCAGACCGGCAAGCTCGCGGCTCTGCCGGGCGGCGCGGACGGCGCTTTCGGCGGCGTCGGCGGGGGCCGGGCCGCTTTCCACGCTGTCCTCGCCTAGGGTCTCGATGCCGACGGCGTGATCCAGGCCCAGGTACGAAGCCAAGGCGGCCTCCAGGCTCCGGCGGCGGCTGCGTTCGAGCTCCACTAGCCGCTCGGCGCGGGCGCGCTCCAGCTTCGCCCGTGATTCGTCCAAGGGCAGCGCGCGTCCTTCGCGAACCCGCGCCGCCGTCGTCCGCTCGATGGCCGAAAATCGGCTGACCCGCTCGCAGAGCAGCCCGATCAGGCGCTCGGATTCATCGAGATTGAGCCAGGCCGCGGCGACCTGATAGGCGACCTCGTCTTCCTTGGCGGCGGCGCCGTGGCGGGCGGCTTCGGCGGCGGCCCCGGCCTCCTGACCCCGCGCCCGCGCCGAGGCGTCGAAAATCGTGCGCCGGGCAGCGGCCTGCACGACCGCCGGCGTCGCGCCTTCCACGCTCTGTGGAATACCTTCCGTCCAGCCAAGCCCGGAACCCGCGTAGGCCTGCGCGGCGAAGGCGCCTTTGGCCACGTCAATGCCACGGGCGGCGCGCTCGCTGTCAATCCGCGCAAGCAACAGGTCCGGGTTCTGCTCCAGTGCCAGCCGCACCGCTTCGTGGAGCGTCAGCGTCCGGCTTTGCGCTGTCAGAGTTAGGGCCGACAGCAGCCCAAGGAGAAGGATTTTGTTATTCACGGCGTAATGCGTCCACGGGGTTGAGCGCGGCGGCGCGGGCCGCCGGTAAGAGTCCGAAAACCGCTCCCACGGCGCCTGAGACCAGCAGGGCGAGCGTAATGGACAAACCGGAAATGGGAATCTCCAGTGCCACGAGGGCGGGAACGTCCAGCGTCGGCAGAATCCGCCGCGCGGCCAGCGGGATCGCGACTCCGACGGCGATGCCGCAGAGCCCGCCTAGCAGGCTGATGCCGACGGCCTCCAGCAAAAACTGCATCTTGATCTGGCGCCGCGCGGCCCCCACGGCCATGCGCACGCCGATCTCCTTGGTGCGCTCGGCGACGGCGATCAGCATGATGTTCATGATGAAAATGCCGCTGATGGATAGGGTAATCCCCGCCACCAGCAGCAGCACTACGGTCAGCGCCGCCGAAATTTGACGGGCCGCCGCCAGCACCCCCGTCAGACTGTCCACCCGGTACAGCGAGCCGGGTCGATGGCGCGCTTCGAGCGTCTGCCGAACGATCTCGCCCGCAGCCTCGACCTCGTCTTGCGAGCGCACCGAGACATACAGCGGGTCCAAGCGCTCGACTGGTTGGAAATAACGGATGACGGTGATGGGGATGAGCGCGCTGTCGCCCGCGACCTCGGACTGGCCGAACGTCTCCACGCCCTCTTCAAACACGCCGATGATGCGGAAGTCGAGGCCGCGAATCTTGATGGAGCCGCCGATCGCGGCCGCAGGGGAGCCGTGGAGCTTGCGGGCCAACGGCGGCGTCAATAGGGCCACCTTGTTGCGCTCGGCCAGATCGCCTTCGTCAAAGAAGCGCCCGGCAAGGATGCGCAGGTTGCGGACCCGTCGGTAGTCGACGTTGGAACCCAGCACGCGGATCTGCTGCGAGCGTCCGTCCACGGGCGTCCAGTCCCAGGCGCTGATCACGCCGGCGGCCGCCACGGCCTTCTCGCCCAAGCTTTGCCGAATCGCCTCCAGGTCGGCGAGGTTGATGAAGTCCGCTTCGGCGCCGGAGACGTTGCCGCCGGCCTCGTAGTAGGCGTAAATCAGGTTCGAGCCGACGCCTTCGATCTGGGCGATCACGAAGTTGCGCCCGGCGAGTGCGACGCTGACCACGGCGATGACCGAGGCGTTGGCAATGAGCATGCTCAGGCCGGTGAGCAGCGTGCGGCTCTTATGCGCCCGCATCGCCTGCACGGCGAAGCCGAGCGCCTCGATGAAGTCGCTACGCCGCTCGCCGGCCGGCCTCATAGCTCCTTGAGCAGGCCGCGAGCGTTGGAGTAGGGCTCGGCCTCGGGGTAGGGGAGCGGCGTAGCTAAGTAGCGCTCCAGCAGCTTGCGCGCCTCCGCCGGGTTGCGGCCGGCGCGCCCCAGGGCCTTGCCTCGTGAGAACCAGACGTCGGGCTCGTCCGGCGCGGCGGCGAAGATGCGGTCGCTTTCCTCGTATTCGCCGCGGCGCGACAGGAAGCTCGCCAAGCTCAGCTTGTGGCCGAGCTCATCGGGCTCCAGGCGCACGGCCTCGCGCAGGGCCTTTTCGGCGGTCTCGAAGTCGTTGGAGTGTTCGGAAAACTCCGCCTGCGCGCGCAGCCCGGCCGCCTTGTCGAGCGCGGCGATCCGCGCAATCAGCGGCTCGGCCTTGTCCACGCCGCCGCCGGCGATTCCGGGCGCGTTGACGTAGTAGCGAAACAGCGCTTTCAACGCCTCCACGTTCTTGGGGTCGAGCTCGATCGCCTGGATGAACTCATCGCGCACTTTCTTCGCCAGCGACAAGGCCCCCATGCGGGCGAAGCCAGTGGCGCGTTCGGCCTTGCGCCCCCAAGCGCGGCCCAACCAAATGCGATAGTCGGCATTATCAGGCTGGGCCTTGACGGCGCTCTCGAACGCTTCGCCGGAGACCTTGTAGTCTTCTTCAACAAAAGCAGCGACGCCCCGCTCGTAGCAGGCCGGAGCGGGCGGACACGCGCTTACCGCGCCAGCGGACAAGACGAAGGCTGCAAATAGCGGCAGGAATATTCTCATGGGGTTTTGCTCTCCACGGCGGCGACGGGCCGGTCTTCGCTGAGCGTCAGGCCCGCCGGCAACAGCGCCAATCGGCCTTCTTCGAGCCCGGATCGGATCTCCACGCGGTCGGCGCCCCGCACGCCGATCTCGACCGGGGTGCGGCGCGGGTGCGAGGTCTCATCCAGCGTCCAGATGAAATCCCCCGCCGCGTCTCTCTGAATGGCTTCGCGCGGCGCCGCCAGGGAGTTACGCGCAATAGCCGTCTGGATGGCCACGTCCACGGTCAGGTTCGGAATCAGGCCGTCCGCTTTGCCGGAGACGCCGCAGCGGATCTCGCCGACGCGGCGGGTGTCGCGCTCGACAATCTCCGACGGCAGGCGCTCGACGGTGCAACTCCAGCGGCGGTCAGGGTAGGCGTCGGCGGTGAGGACGGCTTCGGCGCCCAGGCTCACGCGGCCGAGCTCGGGCTCGTCGACAAAGATAACCGCCTCGACGCGGTCGCCCGCGGCCAGTCGCGCCGCTAGGGCGCCCGGCGCGATGTAGTCTCCCGGCCGCAGCGCCAGCGAGTAGATCCGTCCGGCCGTGGGGGCCCGGATCGCGGAGGCATGCAGGCTACGCTCGGCCTGATCAACGGCGGCGTGGGCTTCGCGCACGGCGGCGCGGGCGGCGTCGAGCTCGGCCGGCGCGGGCTGGGTTCTCAGCTTCCGAGCCAGGGCCTCACGGTCGTTTTCCAGGGTCAGGATCTTGCGATCCAGCTCTTCGAGCTCCATGCGCGGCGCCGCCTGGCGCTCCACCAGCCGGCTGGTCGTTTCCCGGTCGCGGTGCAGATCCTGGAGCGAAGCTTGCAGGGCGGCGATGCGGCTGTCGAGGTCCGCGCGCTCGGCCGGCGGCAACCCCTCCTCCAGCGCCCGCATGCGGGATTTGGCCGCGTCGAGCCGGGCCGTCGCGGCCGCCAGCGCGGAGCGCGCCATGCCGCTGTCCAAGGTCGCCAGAGTTTGCCCGGCCCGCACGTCGTCGTCAATCTGGACCGCGACCGTCGTCACGCGCCCCCCGGCCTCGGCAAACACGTCAAATCGCCGGCTGGCCTGGATGCGCCCATTGGTGGTGAGCGTGTTGACCACATCGGCGCGCCGGATGCGCACGGCGTTCACTTCAGGCGCTTGGGAAGGGCCGGAGAGCAGCCACCAGCCGCCGGCCGCCAAGGCCGTCAGGGCCGCGATGGCCAACAATTTCGTCATGGCGCGGCGGAGGCGCCGGTCTCACCGCTCGCGGCGATCGAAAAATCCCAAACCCGCAGGTCGAGCTCCCCCGGCGTGTAGTCGACAATGGCGTACTCGCCCGGCTCCAGCGGCTCCATCGGCCAAACCCGGTAGACGCCCGAGGCAAGCTGTTGCCGAAAGACCTCGACATCCTCCGCCTCTTCGTAAAGCTCCTTGCTGACTGGATTCACCAGGACCGTCTGCACCAAGCGACGTTCTTTCTTGGCTGCTTGCAAGCGCACCAGACCGAAGTGCGAGAGCCGTCTCTGGCGCACGAAGAAGATCGGCGTCCGCTCCGGCGTGGAGAAGCGGGCCTGCTCGCCGTCGATCATCAGCAGGTTTTTGCCGGCGACGATGGGTATGGGCGAGACGACCTTCAGAAAGCCTTGCTTCTTGTCCTTGTCGACCACCACCTCGGAGGGCGCGATCTCCGTGGCCTTGTTGTCGAGGTAAAGATAGATCCCTTCCTCGATCGGCACGCTGTGGAGCTCGGTGCGGGCCTTGCGCTCGGCGGCGCGTTCGCGGGCGGTCTCGGCGCGCATCGACTCCAGCCGGGCCTGGCGCCGGGCGACGGCCTTTTCGGTCTTTTCCAGGTCGATCAGCGACACGGGGATCTCCTCCCAGGCGCTGCGCTCCAGGCTGTAGTAGCGGACGCGGTCGCCGTTGACCTCGTACTCGCGCACGAGGATCTCGCCGCCGCTTTGCAGATAGAGCTCAACGCGCTGGGCGACCAGCGGCGCGACCAGCATCAGGACGGTTAGGGCAAACCTGGCGATCAAGGCGGTCCACCTCCCTGCTTATCCTAACGCGCGCTCGCGGCGCCCGGTTGCCCGAAACGGTCAGCTCCGCCGCCGCTCAAACAGCACTAGGTCTTCGTAGACCAGCACAACCTGATCATTTTGGTTTTTGACCGTGGTTCGGAAGCGAATGATCCCGCGCTTCACGTCTTTTGCCTCGGCGTCGATTACTTCCTTGGTCGCCTGAATCGTGTCGCCGATGAAGACCGGCCTCTGGAAGCGCAGGGCCTCGACGCCGAAGAAGGCGATCAGGCCGGGGTTGTTCGGGCGTATCCGAGTGGACAGGCCGCAGGCGATCGAAAAGATGAGCGCGCCGTGGGCGATGCGGCGCTTGAAGACGGTCCCGGCGGCATGGACGTCGTCGGTGTGTTGGGGGCTGTGGTCGCCCGTTAGACCGGCGAAAAAGGTCAAGTCGGTGTCGGTGATGGTACGGCGGGGCGTCATGGCGCCAAGGCCAACCTCGAAATCCTCGAAATACAGGGCCTCGCCGGCGTCGGCTGCGGAGTTGGACATCGAAGCCATGCTATCAGCCCGCCGCGGACGCCTGAATGATCCATTCCGCGTTGATCCATTCCGCGCCAGGCCCGCCGACCCTAGCGCTGAGATTGAGGTGACATATATAACATTACTCCACTACACTAGCGGCAGCGCCCACATCCCGCCGCGGCGGCGCATCGTAGGTTGAGGTGGGAGCGGACGGGGTCGACGCA
>CAYOPA010000159.1:0-10703 GCA_964405625.1 uncultured Bryobacterales bacterium | reverse complement strand
CTGCCGCGGGGGGGCCGGTTTCGCCGGCGGGGCCGGAGGATCCGGAGCCTTGGTCGCGGCCGGCGCCGCGGCAGCCGGAGCTTGGCCATGGTCGTCGGGCGGCTTCGGTTGCGTCTCCGCGGCCGGCTCGGCCTCGGCCGCCGGCTCCGCTGGTTGAGGGCTTTCGCGCAGGGGAGCCGCCAGCGGCGGCTTTAGGGGGCCGGACCGCGGGGCTTCCTGATCGATTTCCAAATCATCTGGCGCTTCGTTGGGAAGTGCTGGAATCTCCGAGCTCACTAAACACTGCTCCTACGTTCAAAAACTGGTACCCATTGTCCCACAATGGGCCGGGATGCAGCGGGATCAAGGAGTAATGAGCTGGAAACGGTCCTGCGATCCGGCCTGTTCGTAGGCCTTACGGGCCGCCCGATAGGCTCCCACAGCCTCCAACCGCAGGGCTTCGTGGCCTGGAGGCTCCAGCGGATCAACGATCGTCAGAGGCCGCGGCGCCAGCGCCGCCAGCAGCTCCGGCAAGTCATACCGCCGCAGCACGCCGGGCGCGATATTCTCAAATACCCGCTTGTGGACGCGCTGCCGCACGACCGCTTCGTAGGAAATCAGCATCCGTTCCAAGCGGAGCTCGCCCAGGCGTTCGTCGAGCGCGGCGGCGTGCGCTAGCGGGACCGAGGCCTCGTTGACGCCGACTCCGGCGATGCGGCCGGCGTCGATTTCGGGCTGCCCGGCCATCCAAGCCAACGCCGACGCGATGTCGCGCGTGCGGAGCCCCAACAGCGTGTCGTTGAGCAGCAGCGCGGTCATCGTCGGCGAATAGAGGCCGAAGTATTCTCGGAACGCGCCGCTCCGGGGCTCGGCGGCGGTCGTCTCGCCCCAGCCGCGCAGGTCGAGGGCGAAGACGACGCGGCCGGCTTTGACGAGCTCTTCGATACGGCCGCCGGGGGCGCCGTGAACGGATTTGCCGGCGGAGTCCACCCACAGCGTCGCCGGCCGGGCGCCGTCGCCGTCGGGGACAAATAGCAGCCCCGGGAGCGTGATGCCGGGGTCGGTTGCGAGCGTGACTTTCTTGATGCGGTAGCCGGGCCGCTCGATTTCGCCAAAGCTCTCACTGGCGGGGCGCGCCTCCGGACGGCGGAACTTGATCGACTCCTCGGCGCGGCGGGCGATCTCGGCGCGATAGCCGGCCAGATCATCGGGGCCCGTGATGAGCGGGAGGTTACGGCCTTGTTGCAGGATTTGATCCAGCCTCTCGACATTGAGGGCGTGGACGCCGCGAGCGTTTGGAAAATCGACGGATACTTGTCCGCTCTTGGTCACGCGCAGGCGGTGCTCGGAGAGGATTTCGGCCTCCGGCTCCGCGCCGGAATCGGGCTCGTCTTGCAGCCACTTCGCGAACCACTCATAGGCGGCCATGCGGCGCGGCTGGGAGTAGCCGTGGCCGTCGTCGGCTTCGACCTTGTGGATTTTTTCCGGCGCCCCGATGCGGTCGTAGACGCCGGCGGCTTCGGCGAAGCTCGCCCGGGCGCCCTGGATGGGGAAAAAGTCGCGGATGGCGGGCAGCATCAGGTACGGACGGGGCGCGAAGGCGTAGATGAAGTCGGCGTGGTCCAGGCCGTGGGCCAAGAACGGCGGCAAGCACTGCTCGGCATCTTGCGGGCCGATCGTCGGCAGCAGCTTGCGCCAGGAGGTGAGGTAGCAGGACGGAGCGGCCACGTGGAGGCGATCCTCCAGCGCCGCTAGATAAGCGGTATGAGTGCCGCCGCCGGAGTTGCCGGTGACGGCGATGCGCGAGGGATCAACCTCGGGCCGGGAGGCGAGGTAGTCGAGCGCCCGCATGCCGTCCCAGATGGTGTAGCGCGCCACATTGTCGCCTACCAGCAGACACTGAATGCCGAGCACGGTATGTTCCGTGGTCGAGGCCCCGAGCTTGGAGCGGCCCATCTCCTGGTCCCAAAATTCGCTGCGCTCGCCCTGGCCCAGCGGGTCCCAGGTGAGAGCCACGTAGCCCTTGAGGGCCAGCGTCGCCAGCATCTGTTGCCAGACCGGGTAAGACTTTCCGCCGGGCTCGTGCCCTAGCGGGTAAAGCACGGCCGGAAACGGTCCCGCGCCGGAGGCCGGAAGGTAAAGATTGGCGGTGACGTAGAAGCCCGGCTGGCTTTCAAAAAGGATCTTCTCGATGACGTAGCCGGGCTGCTCGATCTTGTCGACTAGCTTGGCGTTCAGCGGCGTGCGCTCGGGGAGCTCGCCCAGCATCTCCAGCATCTTTTCGCGCACGAAACGGCCGCGGGCTGCCAGGTCGGCTTGGGTCCGGATGCGGGCGATGTCGGCCTCGCGCTGGTCGAGCAGCTTGTAGGCGCGCCGGTTGAGCGAATCCGGCAGAGCTTGTTCGAGTTGGCGGAAGTCGTTGAGCCCCTGAAGGAAATCAAGCTCCTGTTGAGCCGGTAGCGTGGCGACGAAGAGGAGGGCCGGCAGGTAGCGCATTGCAGAATAGTCTAACTGGCTGCGCAGTCCGTGGCGGAAGTCCCGCAGGCCGCGTTGCTGTCGCCGCAGCCTCCGCTGCCCCGGGCTGAAGCCCAACTGAGTCGCTGCGACACGCCCGGCCGTCCGGCGGACACACCCGCCCACTCGTGAATCGCCGCTAAATCCAAACATATCAATGCCTCATGGTCTGGCCGCCGACGTGCCCACTGGTTCGGCGTTCGATCGAGTCAACTTTACTCTCTGTTCTGATGACCCTCTCGCCGGCCAACTCGAAGCAGTATTCCCCTCGGGGAGCATTGCGGACGGCTGCGCCGGCGGGAGGTTTTTTTCGGTTGAACGCATCTCCCTCCCTGGCGGTTGGGGACCCTGAGCAGAACACGTGCTTTCCGGCAACAATTCAGACGCGGACGGGGTCGGAAAGTATTTGCGGGCGCAAACAATCGTGGACCTGTCGAAGGCATCTCCTCCGCCGAGCCCTCGCTAAGCAGGGCTCGCTCGGCCGCGGCGGGCGGTTCTGATTTCGATCCCCCCAAGATCGAGATTCCCTCCGAACCGCCGGCCGTCGCCGAGAGGCTTTCCTGCTAGTCTTTTTCCTAGATGGCTGACCGCGACGTCGTCCGCGTCCGCAAATGGCGACGCGGCCAAGTGGTCGGGAAGCTCCATGAGCCCTCGTTCGAGCCCAACGGCGCGATCGCCTTGGCCCACGGGGCGGGCGGCGACCGAAACTCTCCTCTGCTGATCGCCATGTGCAACGCCCTGGCGAGGCTCGGCTGGGCGGCGGTCCGGCTGGATCTGCCCTTCCGCCAAGAACGTCCCCAAGGCCCGCCTTCGCCGAGCGGGGCCGCCCGCGACCGCGAGGGGCTTTTGCAGGCGGCCGAAGCGCTTTGGGAGCTCGCCGACCAAGTCTACCTGGGCGGCTCGTCCTATGGCGGCAGACAGGCGTCGATGCTGGCGGCCGAGCAGCCGGAGGCGGTCAACGGGCTGCTGTTACTTTCCTATCCGCTACACCCGCCCGGCAAACCGGAAAAGCGGCGCACGGAGCATTTCCCCAAGCTGGCCGCGCCCGCATTTTTCGCGCACGGCTCGCGCGACGCTTTTGGAGATATTGCCGCGATGGAAGAGGCGATCGCGTTGATCCCGGCGCCGACCCGGTTGCTGGTCGTCGAGGGCGTCGCGCACGGGCTGATCCAGAAGCGCGACAGCGCGGCCAAGAGCAACGCAATCGCCGCCCAGGTGGCGGAGGAGTTTGATCGATTCATCTCCGACTATCACCGCGAAACCGCTACGATGGATTGGTGCGAGGTTCCCTTCTAGCCCTCATCCTGCTGGCCCTGACCGGCTGCTCCCAGCCGCCCGCGGAACGGCCGTTCACGGTGGTGATGCTGCCCGATACGCAGCTCTACGCCGAAAAGCATCCGGACATCTTCCATGACCAGACGCGCTGGATCGCCGAGCACGTCGAGGAAGAGAACATCGTGTTCGTCACGCACGTGGGCGACGTGGTGCAAAATTTCGCCGAAGCGCCGGCCGAGTGGGACGTGGCGGAAGCCGCGATGTCGCGGCTCGACGGCCTGACGCCCTGGGGAATCGCCATCGGCAACCACGACTACGACCGCAACCCCGACAATCCGCGTCAGGCCGATATGTATGTGTCGCGATTTGGTCCGCAGCGCTTCGCGGGCAAGCCGTGGTTTGGCGGCGCCTCGGAGAACGGGCTCAACAGCTACCAGATGTTTTCGGGAGCGGGGCGGGATTTCCTGATCCTGCACCTGGAATCCGACATCCCCGACGACTCGATCGCCTGGGCCGAGGCCGTGATGCGCGAGCACCCCGGCATGCCGACGATCGTCACCACGCACATCTATCTCGACGACCGCACCAACGCCCGCACGACCGAGCCGTACATCATCAAGGACGTCGGCAACTCCGGCGAGCAGATCTACCAGAAGCTGATCCGCCGCAACCCGCAAATCTTTCTGGTGCTGTGCGGCCATTGGGCCACCGCCGGGGGCGAATGGTTCCAGGCGTCGCCGCAGGACGGCGGCGGCGAAGTGTTGGAAGTTTTGGCCGACTACCAGACGCGCGAAAACGGCGGCGACGGCTGGCTGCGCATTCTGCGGTTTGATCCGGCGGCCGACCGCATCTGGTTCAAGACCTACTCGCCGACGTTGGACGAGCACGAGAGCGATGAAAACTCCGAATTCGTCTACTTCGTCAACTTCAACGAGCGCTTCGGGCCGGCCCGCTGAAATGAGGGGCTGCGAACGGGTCGCGTTGATATACTGAAACCGGTTTACCGAAGGATGCCTCGCGACGCGGTTTCATTCACAACCGTTTTGCTGCTTTGTGCGGCGGCGGCCCTGGTGGGCGGCCGTTTCGGCGATACTTTGGGCCGTCCGGGACGCGTTGTCTCTTCCGACGCTCTTGCTCAGGAGGGTCGCCGATTTCGCGTCGCGCTCGACACGATCGAACAGCGTTTGGCCGACCCGATCGACGCCGAGGGCGCGGTGTACCAAGGCGCTATCCCCGGCATGTTGGCGCTGCTCGATCCGCACTCCCAGTTTTTTGATCCCGAACGCTTTGAGCGCCTCCGCGAGGAGCAGCGAGGCGACTACGCCGGAGTCGGCATGCAGATCCGGATTTTTCGCGGCGAGCCGATTGTCGACTTTCCGTTCCCCGATTCGCCGGCCTTCCACGCCGGCGTGCGTCCCGGCGATGTCATCCGCTCGATCAACGGCGCGCCGACCAGCGGATTGAGCGTCACCGATGTGGCGCAGACGGTGCGCGGGAAACCGGGCACTACCGTGCGGCTCGCGCTAGCCCGCAATGGCGGCATGGGGCTTGTGGAGGTCGATCTGGAGCGGGGAGCGATCGCCCGCCCGACCATCCCCATCGCCTTCGAGCTGAGGCCCGGCGTGGGTTACTTGCGCATCACCACTTTCGGGCAGACCACGGCGCGCGAGCTGGAAAAGGTTCTGGCTGACTTCCACTCGCGCGGCTTGGAGGGGCTTGTCCTTGATCTGCGCGACAACTCCGGCGGTCTCTTGCAGGCCGGCGTGGATGTGGCGGGCAGCTTCCTGGCGCCGGGCGCGGCGATCGTCTCGCATCGGGGCCGGACGGAACGCCGCCGCCGCTACCGTTCTCGATCACGAAAACCAAGCTTACCTTGTCCCAGAAGCCGCCGCCGATACCGCGCGCCCAGCGGCGGCTCACGCACTTCTTATCCGATGACGGTGCTGGTGAACTGCCGTTCGGCGTCGGCGTCGGAGATCGTCGCCGGGGCTTTGCAGGACCACGACCGCGCTCTCATCCTGGGCGCGAACACGTTCGGCAAAGGGCTGGTGCAGAGCGTCTACAATCTGGCCGACGGCACCGGTCTGACGCTGACCACGGCCCGCTACTACACGCCCAGCGGACGGCAGATTCAACGAGGCTGGGAGGGCGTTTCGCGCGACGCCTACTACGGCGACCCCTGCGATGTCGGCTACGAGCCGCGGCATGAGCAGCTCAGCCGCACCACGGCGGGACGCGCCGTCTACAGCGGTGGCGGCATCGCGCCGGACGTCTATCTGCCCGAGCCGGAGCTGAGCGAAGTGCAGCAGACCTGGCTCAACGACCGCGTCTTCGCGCGCTTCGCCGACACCATGGACCTGCGGCGGATCAAAAAGTCGTGGCGGCCCGACGCCGACACGCTGGAACGGTTCCGAGAGTTTTTGCTGCGTGAGAGCCCGGAGACGGCGGGACGCTTTGACGACAATCGCGCGTTCATTCAGCGCTACCTGGCCAATCGGACGTTGACCGCGGCTTTCACCGTGGACGACGGCGCGCGGGCCGAAACCGAGGCGGACCCGCTGGTGATCAGCGCGGCGGCGCACCTCGGCGAGGCCGCCCGCCTGCTCGACAAGCGCCAGGGCGCCATCGCCCGAGCGGACTGACTCCAAGAAGGCGTCAGGGGAAGTTCGTACGCACCAGGGAGCGGTCGATTTCGGTAATCGTCGAAACTCCGCAATGCGCCATGGCCAGCGTGAGCTCGGCCTGCAAAATTTCGAGCACGCGCTGTACGCCCGCCGCGCCGAACGCGCCCAGTCCCCACAGCGCGGCGCGGCCGAGCAGCACGCCTTGGGCGCCCAGCGCCAGCGCCTTGAGGATCTCGTCGCCGCGCCGAAATCCGCCGTCGATGAGCACCGGGACGGCGCCGCCGACCTCGTCGACAATCTCTTCGAGCACCTCGATGGTGGCGGGGCAGTGCGGCATGTAGCGGCCGCCGTGGTTGGACACGACAACGGCGTCGGCGCCGCTGTCGACAGCCAGGCGGGCGTCCTCGGCGGTCAGCAAACCCTTGATGATGATGGGCAGCTCGGTCCAGGAGCGTAGCGTGGCGAGGAAATTCCAGTCCAGGTCCGGGGTTTCCGGATTGAGGCCGTAGACGTTCGTCGGCCGTTGGGCGCGGCCGCGTTGGCGGCGGCGGGCGGCGGCCTCTTCGCGCCCGGTCTGGGCGGCGCGTTGACCCAGGGCGGCGCCGTGACGCAGACGCTCGCGCAGCGAGGTGTACTGGGCGTCCACGGTCCAGACGATGGCTTTGCAGCCGACCGCGCCGGCCTCGGCCACGCGTTCGCGGGCGCCGCTGGGATTGAGGTGGACGTAGAGTTGCGACCACAGCTCGCCGGGAGCGGCCGAGGCGATCTCGGGAAGCGGGAAGGTCGCCACGTGGCTGACGCACATGGTGACATTGGCGGCCGAGGCGCCGCGATGCATCTCCACGTCGCCTTCGGAGTGGACGCCCTGCTGTCCGCCGGTCGGCGCCACCAGGATGGGCGAGGCCATCGGGCGGCCCAGGATCTCGGTGCGCAAGTCCACCCTGGAGACCGCGGCGAGTGGCTTGGGTTGCAGCTTGAGCCAGTCGAACGCCTTGCGGTTACGCCGCAGTGTGGCCTCGTCCTCGACGCCGCCGGCGACGTAGTCGTAGTTGAGCTGGGTCATCTTGGCGCGCGCGACGGGCTCGAACTCGAGCGCGCCGGCCAACTCGTCGAGATCGGGGACGCGGCGGTGGGCGTCGCGGGGCGAGTATTGCCCGGGGAGCACGGGCGAGCCGGCCAGGAAGGCGCCCAGCAGGCGGAGAGAATCACGACGCGTCATGGGCCGCCGGCATTGTACTACGTCTGGGGGCGGGTCGAACATTCGTGTCCGACCCGCTGGAGTTGCTTTCGGTGGCGACGGACATTCTTGGCCGTCGCTACCTTTTCACCGGCTCAGAACCGGAAGCGCACCCCTCCAATCGCCCAGGCCCCCGGCGCCTGGAAGCCGTTTTCGTGATAGGTGTGGTCGAAGACGTTCTCCACCTTGCCGTAGATCTCAGCCGTCGAGGAGTCGCCCACGGGCAAGTCGTAGCGAAACACCACGTCCGCCTTCACCGGCCCGTTGAAGACCACCCGCCGGCCCATTGCGCCGAACGGCGACAGCGAGTAGTTGCTCGCCGCGAACATGTCGAAGGTCACGTTGAAGCGGCTGCCGATCCATTGTGTCGTCGTCAGGTTGTAGAGGTGGCTCGACACGCCCAGCGTCGTGAACCAGTCCTGGCCGATGGTCGGCGTGCGCGAGTCGGAGTTCGTGTAGGTGTAGCCGCCCTGCACGCTGAAGCCGGACAACGGCGAATACTGGCCGCTGAGCTCCACGCCGCGCGCCACCCCGCCGCCGCCGTTGCGGTAACCCCCAAACCGGCCGAACGGGTCCGTGGCCGCCGGGAAGTTGGCGAAATCGAACAGGATCGTCTCCAGCAGCTCGGTGTAGTAATACGTGCCGCTCAAGCGCGCCTTACCCCCGGCCAGCCACTGATCGACGCCGCCGTCCACGGAGATCGCGCGCTCCGGACCCAGCCTCGGGTCGCCGTAGTAGCTGGCAAAGCCCTGAAAAAAGCCCCCGCCAAAACGCTCAAAGGACGACGGCGCCCGGTAGCTGTTGCCCACGTGGGTGCGCAGCTTCGTCTGGCTCCCGCGGAAGGTATAAGCTGCGGCGGCGTCGCCGGTGTACGCCGACGGAGGCGAGTCGAAGCTGACGGTCTCATAAGGGCTGCCGGCTTGGCCAAAGAAAGGCGTCTGCAGGTTGAACGTCTGAGCCCGCCCCGACAGCCCCAATTGGAGCTTGCCGTCGAGCAACCGGATCTGGTCCTGCGCAAAGACGGAGTGGCTGCGCTGGTCGATATCGATCCGCGTGGATTGCGCGGCCGGATCGGTGTCGAGTTGGAGGTTGGTGAAGCTCTCGCCCTCGTATTCGTAACCGACGGTCACCAGGTTGGCCGAGCCGATGTAGTGGTCCGTGCGGGCCTGCACGAGGTCAATGCGGCCGTTGAACTGGCTGTCGTTGCTGAAGGACGGTTCAAACGGACCCACGCCGCCAGGGCCGTCCTGGAACGAGCGCGCGCTGTCAACGAGCTGATACGCGACGCGGTAGGAGCCCGTCGGGCTGAGCTGGTGCTCAAAGGCCGTCGAGGCCGCCAGGAAGCGCGATTCGCGGCGGCTGTCTGGGTCGATGGCGTCGGGAATGAAGGTCGCCGCGCCGATGTTGAACGGCCGGCCGGTCTCATAGAGCCGAAGCTGGTCATTGGGCAATGCGATGGCGTTCACCGGCCCGCTCGCCGGAAAATTCGCGACGGCCTCGGCCGGGAACCGCGGCTCGTCGCTCAACGCCGTGAAGACATCCGAGCCCCACACGCGCCCGCTCAGCGAGATGTTCGGTGTAAAGCGGTACTTGGCAAAACCCTGCCCGGATGTGTTGCGGTGCGGGCTGCCCCCGCGCAGGCCCTGCGTGACGTTGAGGTGCGAAAAGCCGCCGCTATAGACAAAGCGATCGTCCAGCAAACCTCCGCCGATACGCGCGACGCCGCGCAGCAGCCCCAGGCCGCCGCCTTCAGAGCGAACCTCGCCGTGGGTCTTGCCGCCGCCCTCGCTGGGGCGTACGTTAATGACCCCGCCGATGGCGTGCGAGCCGTACAGCGACGAACCGGAGCCGCGCATCACCTCGATGCTGTCGGTGTCGACCAGCGTCATGTCGCTAAAGAACGGCGAGGCGTCGCCCTGCAAGCCGGCCGCGTCGCGGAAGCGCAAGCCGTCAATCGTCAATGCGGTGTGCTGGGAAGAGAGCCCGCGCGTTTGGATGGTGGTATTGCCGCCGGGGCCGCGAAGCTGGCGGACGCGCAGGCCGGGCGTGTTCCGCACGGCCTCGCTGAGGGCGAATTCATTGCGCAGGGCGATCTGGTCGGCGTCGATCACGTCGATCACCTTGGCAACCTGCTGCATGTTCAGCGGCGTGCCGGAGGCCGTCACCACGACCTCCACGTTCAGGCCGGTGATCTCCAGGGCGAGATCGCGGGACATTGCACCGGCGACCTCAATCTCATCAGCCACTCGCAACGAGCGGTTCGAGGCGTCCACGTCGATGAGGTAGACGCCGGCGGGGATGTTAGCGAAGTTGTAGCGGCCTTCGGCGTCGCTGCGCGTCCGCCACTCGGCGCCGCTTGTGCGGTCCAAGAGCTTCAGCTTGGCTTCGGCCACGGGACGGCCTTGGGGGTCGATCACCTGGCCGGCGAGGGAGTCGGCCCGCAGGCCGGCCGGAAGGGCCGCGAGGGCCAACAGGGCCGCAAACGCGGCTTTATAGATGTGGTTTCGTTTTTCGGACAGTCTCACAATGCCACCTCGTCGCCCGTCCTGGCGGGCGCGAAACGTGTGAGCGCGCTGTTCCGAGGGATTAGAAAAGACAAACGCCCGAGCAGCCGCCGCAGTGACGACCCGTCCGGGCGCAACAGCCCATCGGACCCGACAAAGCTGTCAGGTCTCCAGACCGCATCTTCCGTTTCCCCGCGGAATAAACGCGCCGTCTCCCTTCACGAGGCAGGTCTCCTGGCTTGCAGCTTCGAGCGACCGTTGTGGGCCGTTCACGCCGATCCGGCCTTCCCAGGGGGTACTGCGCCCCCAGTGGCTCGGTTGGATCGGCTCGCCGCTTACAGTGGCGGGACCGCGCCGGATTCGCACCGGCTTCCCTGTTAGGCCCTTGCGGGCGCCTCAAAGGTTGTTCCGAGCATAGCAGCAGTGACACCCGCGCGTCGCGCCCGTCGTTGCGTTAGACTACGTGCGCTATGAAGACCCGGCTCTCGCTCGCGCTTGCCTTCTCCGCCTTGACGCTGGTCTCGCTGTGGTCGCAGCGGCCCAGCGCCGCCGAGCGCTCGCGGCAGGCGG
>CAYOPA010000158.1:0-10713 GCA_964405625.1 uncultured Bryobacterales bacterium | reverse complement strand
GCAGTTCCATGCAGTTGGGGCCGCCGGTGGCCCATTTCAGTGGCAGGGTTCCCGGCTCCACGCCGCCGCCGTCGGGCTCCGGCGCCTGGGCCGAGAGCAGACCTACGCCAATCGAGAGCCCGACAGCGAGCCCAGCGAGCGATCGTGTTCTCACTCCTCGGTCTCCGCCAGCTCGTTCCACTGGCTCATACTCAGGTCGCGCCCCGGGAAGACGGGATTCTCGAACGGCCATTTTTCGGCCACCCACTTCCGGACCGCAGCTTCAAGCTCCGGCTCCAGGCCGGCCGCGGCGCCCTGCTTGGTCACCCAAAGCCGCACCATCGCGTCGTAGCCCTTCTTTTGGCTGGGCTTGATGTAGACGCAGGCCAGTTCCTCGGTCTTGTCCGCCGTCAGGATTCCCCACGAAAACGCCGTGTTGCGCTGGTGCTCCCACTCGTGGCGCTTGAGCTCGCCGTAGTCCTCGTCTTTGGTGATGGTAAGCGGCCCGGCGTTCGTCGAGCGGTCCACCAGCGCCTGGTAGTCCTGGTCGAGAATGGTCGGCTCCAGGATGTTCCAGACGTAGTCGCGAATTTTTGGCGGCGCCGGGGCCAGGAACGTCTTGGGCAGAAACTCCGTATCGCCCAGAGCGTAGGACAACGCGGTGGTCGGCGAGGCGATCACGATCGGCTGCGTACACATGCCGGTCCCCTTGGCGCAGACCGCATAGTGAATCCAGCGCGGCTCTTTGCCAGTGAACGACGCCTCCCAATAGTCGCCCTTGTTGACGAAATCCGTCTTGGCCGTCTCGTCGTTCAGCGTGGCTTGAAGCTGGAAGGCCTTGCCCAAGGACGGGTCGAGAACCTGCATCCGAAACGTCGTGGGCTTGCCGGGAAACCAGATGGGGAGGTCCTCCACGAGGATGTCCGGCCGGCCGTCGCCGTCGATGTCAAACGGCGCCGCCTTGGACAGCCACGACGACGGCGCGGCGCTGTCGGTTTTGCTAGGCAGGAACCGCCAGACGTTCGACCAGGGGCCGTTGGAGAGCCAGACGTAGCCGTGCCCGACATCGATGGCGTCACCGCCGGGACCGTAGAACTGCGCCACCACCTTTTCCGACACGGGGTCGATTTTGGTGACCGGGACGGTCTTCGCGGTCACCCAGACGGCGCCTTCGCCCGCGCCGATCTCACCGCCCGTGCCCGCCACACCGGCCTCGATGGTGGCGACGAGCCGTTTGGTGTACGGGTCAATCTTCGAGACCGTGCCGCGTGCCTGGTTGAGCGTCCAGACGTAGCCCTCGCCGACTGCCATGAAGCGGGGAGCCTCATCGACGGGAATCTTCGCGACGACAGCGTTCGTAGCGGGATGGATGACCGACACGAGCTTGTTCTCCGTGCTCGTCACCCAAACCATGCCGTAGCCGTAGACGGCCGTGAACGAGCCCGACGCGACCGGGATTTTCGCGATGACCTCGTTGCTGGCCGGATCGATGCGCGAGACGATGTCGCCCGGAGCCGTCGGCATCCAAACCGAGCCGCTGCCCCAGGCGATTCCGCCTTCGCTGTTTCCCGGCGCCACGGGCAGCTTGGCGACGGTGGTGTTGGTTTCCAGGTCAATGCGATAGAGCACGCCTTCGTCACAGCTCGGCGACCACAATGAGCCGGCGCCGATAATCAGCCCCGAACAGGGCGTGGTGACATCGACCCTCGCCACCACCTCACTGGTGTCCGGATCCATGCGGACCACGAAGTTCAGTCTGCGGCTGTTGACCCACGTCATGCCGTCTCCGAAAGCGAGCCAATCGGGCGAGCCTTCGATGTAGTACTCCGCGTCCGGCACGATACGTTGCATCGGGTGCTGGACGCCGGGCACACCGGGTTTTTGAGGAGTCGGAGGCCGCGTTGGAGCGGCCTCCTGCGCCAGGGCAATGCCCGGCAATAGCGCCAAACAGACGAGGATTCTCATGGTCGGTCTCGGCGCCCTACGCGATAAGGTCATGCAGCACCCTGCCTTCGGTGTCGGTCAAGCGGAAGTCCCGGCCGCTGTAGTGGTAGGTGAGCTTGGTGTGGTCAATGCCCAGCAGGTAGAGAATGGTCGCCTGAAGGTCGTGATGATGGACCTTGTTCTCCACCGCCTTGTAGCCGAAATCGTCGGTGGCGCCGTAGGTCATGCCGCCCTTGATGCCGCCGCCGGCCAGCCACAGCGAGAAGCCGTAGTGGTTGTGGTCGCGGCCGTTGACCACGCCGCCGACCTGCTCGTTGGCCGTCTGGATGGCGGGCGTCCGGCCGAACTCGGTGCCGCCGATCACCAGAGTGTCATCGAACATGCCGCGCTGCTTGAGGTCCTTTATCAGCGCCGCGAAGGGCTGATCGGAGTCCTTCGCCAGCCGGCGGTAGCTCATGATGTCGGTGTGCGCGTCCCAAGGGTCGCCCTTGCTGTAGTAGGACTGCACCATGCGGACGCCGCGCTCGGCCAGCCGGATGGACATCATGCAGCTCACGGCCGTGGAGGAGTCGCCGTACATGCGGCGGACGGACTCGGGCTCCTTGGAGATATCGAACACATCCGGGGCTTCGGTCTGCATCCGAAACGCCGTCTCCATGGACTGGATGGACGCCTCCAGGTCGGAGTCCTGCTCCTGGATCTTCTCCAAGTGCATGCGGTTGATTTTTTGCAGGAACGCAAGGTCGCGCCGCTGGACGGCTTCCGTCACGCCCGCGCCGGTGACGTTGGGGATGAGCTTGGCCGCGTCGAACGGCTCGTCGTCCACCCATTTGTTCTCGACGTAGACGCCCTGGTGCACAGCCGGCAGGAACGCCGAAGTCCACAACGGCGCGCCGATAGTCAGCGGCGACGACGGCGACAGCACCACGTACCCCGGCAGATTCTCGTTCTCCAGGCCCAGTCCGTAGGTGATCCAGGAGCCCATCGACGGGCGGCCGATGAGGTTCGAGCCGGTGTTCATCAAGGTGATGCAGGGCTCATGGTTGGGGATGTCGGCGTACATCGAGCGGATCATGCAGATGTCGTCCGCCACGCCGCCGAGGTTGGGCCACAGGTCGCTTAGGTCGAGGCCCGATTCGCCGTGCTTGCGGAAGGCGAACGGCGACTTCATTAGGTTGCCGGTCTTGCGCTGGGTCAGCACGGGACCGCCGGGCAGCGGCTGGCCGTCGTACTTGTCGAGCATCGGCTTCGGGTCAAAACAGTCCACCTGCGAGACGCCGCCGTTCATCATCAGGAAGATGATGCGCTTGGCGCGCGGCTTGAAGTGGAGGCTCTCCAGCACGCCGCCCTTGCCGACGCCGTCGAGCCCCTTGGGCGGGGACGCCGCGCTGGCGATGGACTGGGCGAGCATGTTCGAGAACGCGGTCAGGCCGAAGCCGCCTCCGAGCATGGACAGCGCCTGGCGGCGCGTAAACGGTCTGGGAGTGTGATCACAGGACATGGCGGGCTTCTCCTTACTCGACATACAAGAGCTCGTTGGAGGCCAACAACGCCCAGCACAGAGTCTTGAGCGGGTCGTCAGCGGCCTCTTCCGTTGCCGGCTCGGACGCCGACGTTTCGGTTAGAGCGGCGTCGGTACGGGGCGCCGGTTTCCCCATCAGCTCACTGGTCGAAGCCGTCTCCGCGGGAACCAGCGAGAGCGGTTTGCTGAGCAGGTCGAGCCCGGCGGCGATTTCGTCTCTGGTGGCCTCGCGCTGGTAGGCGATGCGATAGGCGACTTGGATCTGCTCGCGCGGCTCCGAGGCGGCCTCGGTCACACGCTTCGCGAACGCCTCCACCTGCTCCTTGACCCAGGGGTCGTTGAGGAAGAACAGGCGCTGCTGTGGAACGTTGGTGGTGTAGCGCTGCTCGGCCGAAAGCGTCGGCACAGGCACATCAAACGTCTCCTGAAAGTCGCTCATGTAGGTGCGGCTGACGTTGCCGTAAACCGCGCGGCGCGCCTCCCCGGGGCCGAAGGCGAACGACTTGCCGCCCATCTTTTCCAAGTCGAGCTTGCCCGAGACAGTCAGCAGCGAATCCCAAACTCCCTCGGCCGGAAGCCGATTGCGGTTGGAGCGCCAGTACAAGCGGTTGGCCGCATCCTTGGCGAGATTGACCTTTTCCTCGGACGCGCCCAGTTGGTAGACCCTCGAGGTCACGATCTGCCTGTGCAGCGCCTTCCAGGAGCCGCCGGAAGCCAGAAACTCCGAGGCCAGGTAGTCCAGCAGCTCCGGGTTGGAAGGCCGCTCGCCGACCGCGCCAAAGTTGCTCGGCGTCTCCACCAGCCCGACGCCCATGTGCCACCGCCAGATGCGGTTGGCGATGACGCGCGCCGTGATCGGCTCGCGTACGATCGCCTCGGCCAGTTCCATACGGCCGCTGCCATTGGAGAACAGTTGCGGCTGCTCTCCTGGCGGGCTGAAGATCGACAGGAAGGCCCGGGGCGCCTCCTCCCCGAATTTGAACGCGTCTCCGCGCACAAACACGCTGAGGTTAAACGGCTTATCCAGGTCGCGCAGGCCGTAGACGTAAGGATATTCCTCGGGCATCTCCTTTTTGAAGGTTTCGATCTCGGCCCGCTTGGTGTGGATGTAGTTGAGCCACTCCGCGCCGACGCGCTTTTCCAGCGCCCACTCGGTGAACTTCAGCAGCCCCGGACGCTTTTCCGGGTCAGCGGTCGGATTGCCTTGATAGTCATTGAGGTCCTGTTTGAACATGTCCGTCCATAAGTAGGACTGTTCGCGCTCGAGGCCCTTCAAGTCGATCTGGTAGGGGTTGAGCTTGCGCTTTTTGCCGTTGGGCATGGGGTCGAAGTTCTCTTCCTCTTCCCCGCCCTTGGCTTCGAGCAACGCAATTTCGTTCTCCTTGGCAATCTTGTCGTAGAGCTCGGAGACCTCCAGGGCCTTGGCGTAGAATTCCGCCGCCAACTTCTCGGCGTCTTCGGCCGTCCCTTTCGAGTCAACCATCTTCTGCCAGTCCGACAGATAGCCGTAGTTATAGGGCTTCTTCTTCAGGAAGCGAACCCAGCGCTCCAGGACCTCCGCGTCGAGCTTCTCCTCGGCGGCGATAAGGTCCACCGAGCCGCCCTTTTTGGCTCCCAGCTTGTAGGCCGCCAGCATATAGCGCTTGGTCTGTGAGAACAGAATTTTCGCGTATTGCGTGGAGACCTCTTCTTCGAACTCCTTGAGGTCCTTCTCCATCGCTTCGAGCTTCTTCTTGGCCTCGTCGTGAGCCTTCGATTTGTCTTCATCGACCAACGGCCAAGCGTGGAACTCCGAGCTGGCGAAAACGCCGGCGAGGCGATAGTAATCCTTGGTCGGGATCGGGTCGTACTTGTGGTCGTGACAGCGGGCGCAGCCGACCGTCAGCCCCAGGAAGGCCTTAGTGGTGGCGTCCACACGGTCGTGCCACTCGTCGGCGCGCTCAATCGGCGGCAGGCCGGCGGTGAATTGCCAAACGCCCAGCCCGTTCATACCAAGCGCGGCGATCATTTCCTTACGCTCGCTTTCCTCGAAGTGGTCGGCGGCGAGCTGCGCCTTGACGAACTTCTCAAAAGGCATGTCCTTGTTGACTGCGTCGATCACCCAGTCGCGGTAGGTGTAGGCGTTGGGGTAGCGCTCGGCGCGATCGGGTTTGCCGCCGACGTTGTAGTCGTCCTCGGCGTAGCGCACCACGTCCAACCAGTGCCGGCCCCATTTCTCGCCATAGCGCGGCGAAGCCAGCAACTTGTCGACCATCGATTCATAGGCTTTCGGCGAAGGGTCGGCGGCAAATTCTTGGACCTCCTCGAAGGTGGGCGGCAGGCCCGTGAGGTCGTAGTGCAGCCGCCGGACCAGCGTGCGGGGATCGGCCGTCGGCGCGGGCTTCATGCCTTCGGCTTCGAGCTTCCCCAGGACGAAGCGGTCGATGTTGGTCAACGGCCAGTCGGCGTCCTTCACCGTCGGAGGCTTGGGCTCGGCCAACGGCTGCAGCGACCAGAATTTCCGCTGGTCCTCGGTAATCTCGTACAGGTCGCCCGGCAGACCGGTGGGGTTGAAGTCCTCGGGCCAAAAAGCGCCTTCACGAACCCATTCCACAAAGCGCTCAATCTGCGCATCGGTTAGCCGAGTGCCGCGCTTGGGCATCTTCAGCTCGGTGTTTTGCTTGACGGCAATGATGAGCAGGCTCTCCTCAGGATTGCCGGGGATGACGGCGGGTTTTCCGGAAGCGCCGCCGGCGAGCATCTGGTCGCGCGAGTCGAGCCGCAGCCCGCCCATCGCCGAGTTGGTGTGGCAAATGAAGCACTGCTGCGCCAGCACGGGCCGGATGTGGCTTTCAAAGTACTCTCGTTGCGCGGCCGTGACCGGAGCGGCCGCGGCCACGGCCGCTCCGGTCACGGCAAGCGCGATGACGCACGAAGCCTTCAGCAAAAGTCGATACATGGCAATTCACCTAACCGATACGAGGAAAGAGTCGGCGACGTCGAGGTCGCCGGGTTATTCGTCAGAATTCGTAGCGAAGAGCGAACTGCATCACCCGGGGCGGCTGCACCTGGCGAAACTCTCCAAAGTTTGACGGCGTGTTGCCGTCAAGGCTGGGGTTAAAGAAGTTCACGTTATTGAAGGCGTTGAAGGCCTCCGCGCGGAATTGAATGCGATGACCTTCCCACGGCATCCGGATCGCCTTGGCCAGAGCGATGTCAAAGTTCAGGACATCGTCCAGGCGGACGGCGGCGCGAGAGCCGACCTCACCGGGCAGCATCGGCCTCCAGTTGGACGCCGCCTGCTCGGTGGTGGAGAAGATCGAAGGGTTGCCGCGATCGTTGAGCTGCACGCGGGTCTCGTAGTTGGGATCGACCGGGTACGCCACTGTGGTGTGCGAGAAGTTCGTCGGCCACAGGCCGGTGTACGCGATGGCCGTCGGCAGCGCCGAGCCGTAGCGCATGATGGTTGAGATCTGCCAGCCGCCCGCCACGTGGTCGACCCAGCCGGGAGCGTCGGCGAGAAATCGCTTGTTGCGGCCGAACGGCAGCTCGTACATCGAGTTGGCGTTGATGTTGTGGCGGATGTCAAAGTCCGCCGAACCGCGGAAGGCGCCGTAGTCGAACGGATTCAAAACGATCGCCGAGTGCGCGCCGCGGCCTGCTTCCGCCGCGCCGCCGTTGTCGATGGCGTGCGACAGGGTGTAGTTGAAGTCGAACGACAGCCCGTTGGAGAACGGCTTGCGCAAGGTCAGCGTGCCGGCGTTGAAAGTGGAGAAGCCCACGTTGGACCACATCGAGTTGCTGCTGCTCTGCGGCGGGTAGAACGTGTAGCAGCCGGTGACGACGATGCAGTTGGGGAATTGCGGCGAGCGCAACCGGTCCACGGCGTGCACCGCGTCCGCGTCGCTGCCGCCAAACCGGCCCCACAGTAGGTCGTAGTAGTTGGCCGAGGCGCTGCCCGGGAAGTATAGGTTGGTCAGGTTGGCGAAGTACTTCTCGGCGAACGGATTGGTCGGGATCAGGCCCGGGTTGGTCCGCACGGCGCGCGCGTCGATGCCGGCGTCTTGATGGCCGCGCATCTCCTGCGCCATCTGCTTCCAGGTGATGCCGGAGTCCGGGTCGCGGAAGTTGAGCGCCCAGCCGGCGGCATCAATCTGCATGAGCAGCCCGCGGCCGAGTCGGCCGGCGTAGCCGACCTCCATCGTCACCCCGCCGGGCAGCTCGCGCGCCGACGAGAAGTTCATGATGATGGAGTAGGGCGTCTTGAGATCGGTCGAGATACCCATGTAGGTGCCGCCGATGAAGTCCACGTCCGGGGGACGGAAGGGGAATACGTGCGGGTCGGGGTTCGGAATCGCCGGCAGCACGCCGTTGAAGCGCTCGCTGGTGGTGAAGTTGACCGATGGCCCGAGCATTTGGAGCTCGTTCAAGCCGAACGCGGCCGCTTGGTCGAACTGCGTCACTAGGTCGCTGCCGAAGCGGTCGTAGACCAGCGAGGCGCCACCACGCAGGACGCCGTTTTTGCCGATCAGCTTGCCCAGCACGCCGCCCTTGCTCTGCGGCGCGTAGGCAAAGGCAAAGCGGGGAGCGAAGTTGTTCTTGTCTGGGCTCCACCAGCTCGGCAAGCCGTTCTTCGGACCGATGAAGTCGTAGTACAGCGAGGCGTTGGGGAGCTGATTGGTGGGGATGCCGGCTTCCATGCCGCCGATGCGCTCGGCAAAGAAGTTCTGCAATGGAACGGTCGGGGCGACCTGCATCCCGTTGCGCTCGTACGGAACGCCATAGTAGCTGTACCGCAACCCGAAGGTGAGCGTCAGCGAGGGCTTCACGCGCCAACTGTCGGCTAGGTAGAGCTCAAACTCATTGGAGGCGAAGTTGCGGACCGGCGGGGTTCCGATGGGCAACGGGTTGCCGTCGCGGTCATAGCTGTAGTTCATCGCGCCGCGCGTGATGACGCCGAGCGTGTTACCGAACGCTCGGCTCAGCACCGGCCCCGTCGCGATGCGAAGGTTCGGGTCGCCGGTCGTTCCCCGCAGGTAGTTCTCCGTCAACTCCACGATGTCCGAGCCGAGCCCTTGTAAGGTCCCGCGGCTGAACGAGTAGGAGGGGAAGGCGTTCGCGAAGTTGACGCGGTTGTTGCGCACGAGACGGATATTCGCGCCCATCGTCACGTTGTGCGTCCCCTTCGACCAGGCCAAGTCGTTGGCGAAGTTCCAGGTCGGCGCGATGCGAGTAAAGCCGCGGGTATAGTCGATCGGCTGGTCGATGCTGTCCAGCGTAAACGCCGGTCCCATCGTGCCGGTGCGCTCTAGGCCGATGCGCGTAAGCCCGACGGTTGTGGTGTTGACCAGCGTGGGCGTTAACACGCCGGTGTAGACCCCGGAGATGCCGCGGCTGTTGTTGATCAGTTGGGATGTAGGTCTGTCGCCGGGGTACTGCGCCAGGACTTCGTCCGCGCCGTTGTCGGCCAGTGTCCCGCGAACGGCCAGCTTGTGCATGCCGGTTTTGTCGAGGTTGAAGTCCATCTTGCCGACGTAGGCTTTGTTGTCGAGCCGCAGCGGGGCGTTGAAGCGCAGCCCGGAGAAGTTCACGCCGCCGTCCACGCCGCTGGCCGGGTCGTTTCCGGCGGGAATCGAGTTAAGCAGAGACAGCATGGCCGGGCTGGCCCCGAGGCCCTGCGGGTCGATGGCGCGCACTTCGGCGGGCGACAGCGTGATGTCCTGGCCGGAGGCGGTCCGCAGTCCGATGACCCCGGCCTTGAGCGACTCCGACGGCACGCGCCGAATCTGGCTGGCCGCGCTGGCGTCGATGCGCTGCTCGTAATTGAAGAAGTAGAAGGCTCGGTTCTTGACGATCGGTCCGCCGACGGAAGCGCCGAACTGGTTGCGAATGAGCTGCTCACGACCGACGCCGGCGCGGTTGTTGAACCAGTTGTTCGCCGAGGTCACCGTGTTGCGATGGAACTCATATGCTGAACCGTGCATCTGGTTGGTACCGCTCTTGGTGACCAGCATGACCTGTCCGCCGGAGCTGCGCCCCTGGGCGGCGCCCTGCCCGCCGACCGTAACGCGAAACTCCTGCACAGAATCGAGCGGCACCGGCAACGCGGCGTTAAAGCCGCTGGGCCGGAACTGCCCCGAAGCGTTGGCGTTGAAGCCCGCCATCGGCGGATTCGCACCGCTCACCTCCAGCCCCGAGGTCTGATTGTCATTTACATCCACGCCGTCGAGCTGAATGTTGTTTTGGTCGCGCCGCGCGCCGAGAGTTTCGCCGGTGGGCGACACGCCGGGCTGCAGGCTGAGCAGCTCGACCACGTTACGGGTCAGCAGGGGAAGTTGCCTCACCTGCGTTTCATTGAAGGCGTTGCCGATGGCCGCGTCGACGGAGTTGATCAGCGCGATTTGCGCCGCAACGTTGACCGTCTCCACAAGATCGGCGACCGTCAGAGCCACGTTCAGCGTGGCCGGCGTGCCGACCTGCAGCTCAACGCCCGTGTGAGTCGCGACGGCAAACCCGTCGGTCATCACGGTGAGCTTGTACCGGCTGGGAGGCACCTGGAGAAACTGGTAGACGCCCGAGGCGTCGGAGCTGGTCGAGCGCAGGAATCCGATTTCGGAGTTCTCCAGCTCAACACTCGCCCCTGGAATCACGGCGCCTTGTTCGTCCGCGATCGTCCCCCTGAGCGACGTCGTGGACTGGGCGAGCGCGAGGCCCGTCATCATGCACAAGCAGACGGCTAACGCCGCCGCTTTTCCCGTAACCACTTTTCGAAGATTCATGCAAGAAACCTCAACCCTCTTTACTACTTAGCGCTCCTGAATGGAGCTAGTTCGCGGCCCGAGAATACAACTCGCTTCGGTCACGGTTTCCGAAGGCGCCCGGGCGACCGGCTACAGGGGGAAGGTTCGACAGTGAACCGGATACAGCTTCGCTAAACGCCGGCTCTACCGCGTGTGGCTAAAGCCGCTGCACGGTGGAAGTCGACGCATTCGAGTGGGAGAAACGCTTGGGCGGCTTCTCTCTCGATATTCTCAAGCCCTTTGTCGAGAGCTCGAGTCGTCTTGATTTTTCGGTTAACCCACTGCGCGCACTTGGCGCAGAAGAAGCGTCTGGGCGAGGTGCAGATCCCGGCAGTCTTTGCCTGCGGAACTACGAGGATTCGAATCTATCACACTTGGAAAGCGCCGTCAACGCTTTTTCTTACGCTGTCGGCGCAACGTGAAAAGATCCCCAGGAGAGCAAAGTAGAACGATCCCCTCCAGAGAGAGACCTTGGAGGGGTGAACGAAA
>CAYOPA010000157.1:0-10719 GCA_964405625.1 uncultured Bryobacterales bacterium | reverse complement strand
AAGTTCGACAGCGGCACCGGCTGGCCCAGCTTCTACGAGCCGCTCGAAGGCGGCGTCGGCACGACGGCCGACCGGTCGTTCTTTATGACGCGCACCGAGGTGCATTGCTCGCGCTGCGGCGGCCACCTGGGCCACGTATTTGACGACGGCCCGCCGCCGACGGGACTGCGCTATTGCATGAACGGCGTGGCGATGGAGTTTCAGCCGGCTGAGTAACGCCAGTGGGGGCGACTCTACGGCAGGACCGCGACTTCGAAATCCGCGCTCGTCGGCGCCAAGCACGCTTTGTCATTGCAAGCTTGGTAGCGTAGACTGCCGCGAATGGAGCTCAGCGCCGGAACCTTCTCGGGAACCCGAAATACGCTCGTGATGACGATCTCGCCGGAAAAAACCGAAAGCGGCTCGTCGGAGAAGCTGTACTGGACGACCTCGGCTTCGGGAAACTTGACCCGCTCGAGCTTCAGCGCCGGGGCTTCCCATGTCGCCGCCGTCGGGATCAGGTATTCCTCGCGCGGCTGGTCGGAGTTGATGTGGTAGCCGGGACGGATTCTCACGACCAGCGGAATCTCGATCTCGGCTCCGGCGCGCAGCTTCACCGGCTCTGGCGGCAACACGCTGGCCGCCTGGAAGCCGCGAAAGAGCTGTGCGTCGGCGGCGAGCGCCGTCAGCAGCAGCGCCGCGGTCAGGCTAAAGCAGACCTTCAATTTCACTTTCGTAGTCGCTCTTGCTGACCAGACCGGTGTGGCGAACGACGATTTCGCCCTTCTTGTTAATGATGAGCGTGGTGGGCAGGGCCACGATACCGCCGAAGCGGTCCTCCATCTCCTCGTCGCCGAGCAGGATCGGGAAGTTGGGCTGAAGCTTCTCGGCATAGGGCTTGACGACTTCCCAGCCCTCCTCGTCCAGCGAGACGGCCAGCACGGTAAAGCCCTTGTCCTTGTACTTGCGCTGGAACTCCAGGAACCAGGGCATTTCAATCTTGCACGGGCCGCACCAGGTGGCCCAGAAATTGAGCAGCACGACCTGGCCCTCGTAGTCCGAGAGCTTGACCTGCTTGCCGTCGAGGCTTTCCAGCGAAAAATCGGGCGCGGGTTGAGGCGCGGCCGTCGCGTCGCTCTCAGCGGCCTCGGCGACACCGGAGCCGGCGGAGTCCTGGCCGCAGCCGGCGGTCATCAAAAGGGCGCATGCGGTCAGCGCCGCGAGCAGTAGCTTGGACATAGGGATTTCGAGCCGAATCTTTTCAGTATACCGACGCTTGCACTTGTCACTTCGGCGCCGGAGGGCGTTTGGTTCCGGTAGCACCGCTGAACTCGGCGACCCAAACAGTGCACGTTGTGGGAGTCAGTCCCATCGCGGCGAATCCAACGGCTCTCGATGGCTTGCCACCGCAACCTCGACATCGCGCTCAAAGTCCGAATCGATCGTAGCCTCCGAATCAGGGCTCATGAGTGCGATGCATTCCGAGATCCGACGCCGCGACGGCTGAACCAGGGCGGGCTCGGCCGCTACTCGCATGATTCGTTTGCTCGACCGCCGTCGCACAATACGCATCATGACGCCAGCTTGCTTGGCAAGCGGCCCGCCCGTTAAAACCGCAAGCGCAGGTTCGCCTGATACGTGCGCCGCAGCCCCTCCGTCCGCACCACTCCGAAAAACGGGCTGGCCATGCTCTCAAACGGCGCCGCCCAGTTCCGCGCCCCAAAGACATTGAAAAGCTCCAGCGCAAACTCCGCCGACACCGCTTCGGCCACCTCAAACGGCCGCGCGATCCGCATGTCCCACTGCTGATAGCCGTGCATCCGGAAGGCGTTGCGGCCCACGTTGCCCGGCCGCGTCTCCTGGAAGTCGGTCGGCTCGACGCGGCGGAAGACCGTCGGGTCGAAGGCGAAGCGGCCCGTCACGCTCTGTCCGTCCGCCAGTGTGAAGGTCCGCGTCACGCTGGGGTCCAACATCCGAAACTCGCCGACGATGTCGGGTCGGCCCACGTTTTCAAACGTAAACGTCGGGTCCTCCAACTGGCGCACATCCAGCGGCAGCCCAGAACGCCAGCGCCACAGGCCGGAGATGGTCCAGCGATCCGTCCACGGCATGCGGTCGGTCCATGTGCGCGGCGGCTGGATCGAGTAGATCCAGGCGGCGGTGAGGTTGTGGCGGCGGTCGAAGCTCGAAACCGACCAGGGCTCGGTGACCAGCGAGTTGCCGAAAACGCTGGAGCCGTCGTCGTCCGATCGCGACCAGACGTAGCCCACGTCAAACGCCAGCCCGGCGCGCAGATAGCGATGCGCGCGCAGTTGCAGGGCGTTGTACCGGGCCGCGCCGCTGCTCTCGAACTGGCGCACATCGGTGAATCGCGAGGAAAGCCTCATACTGCGCACGAAGGTAAACGGCCGCAACGGATTGCGCACGAACGTATTGAGCTCCCGCTGGCGTTGAAGCCGCGAGGAGCGCGTGCCCACGTAGACGGCGCTGGCGAAGACGCCTCCCGGCAACAGCCGTTGCAGCCCTAAGTTCCACTGCTCGGCGCGGGCGTTCTGGAAGTCGCGGTCAAACGCGAAAAGGGTGTAGCGCACGGCCGTGTTCTGGAGCCCCGAGCCCGTCTCGCCCGTTACCCCCAGCGGCTGCCGGAAAACGTCGGGCGAGCGCACCAGATCGCGGTAGCGGTTGTCCGCGCTGAAGGGCGGGTAGGTGGCCTGAAACAGCGCCGCCGCGCTCGATCCGGCAAACGCGCCGAAGTCATAGAAGACGCCGTAGGAGGCGCGAATCACCGACCGTCCCGCGTCGCCCAGCAGCCAACGCAGCCAGCGGCCGTCCGCCGTGGGCGAGTACGCCACGCCCAGTCGCGGGCCCACGTTGCGGCCCTGGTTCTGCACCGTGGAGCGCGGCAGCGGTCCAAAGTCGCCGTCCTGGTCGCCGGGGAAGAGCAAGTTCGGCAGAGTGGTGGGAAAGCGCTCGCTCTGGGTCTGGAAGCGGAAAGCCGCAATGCGGTCCTGGGTGTCCACGGCCGGCGGCTGCGACTCAAAGCGCAACCCGAGCGTGATTTGCAGCGAGCTGGTCGGCCGCAGCTCGGTCTCGCCGTAGAACGCCAGCTCGTGCCAGCGCAGGTTCAGGTCGCGCGGCGTTTGCAAGCGGTACTCGCCGGGCACGCCGAGCAGCAAGTCGCGCAGACCGTTCGGCGCGACGCGGATGGGCAGCTCGGGCGGTCGCGGAAACGTGAAGCTGCCGGCAAAGTTCTCGGTATTGCGAAACGGCCAGGAGCCCTGCTGATACAAAGCGCCGCCGCGCAATACCACAGGGCCGCCGCGCCATTCCACGTCATGGCCGAGTTGCCAGTTCGTCTGCGCCGAGGATTCCGAGGAAAGGAACGGCGCAATCCGCAGGCGCTCAAAGCCCGCGTCATCATAGAGCGTCACGTCGGGGATCGTCCCGGGATTGGCGCCGAAGTCGGCGTAGTTGAAGCCGAACTCGTTGGCTGTGACGTTGCGAAAATCCGGCCGCCCTTGCCACGCGGATGTCGCCAGCCGCTGCCCCGCCAGCCGCGTCACCTGCTGAAAGCTCTCCGCCGGCGCCCACGTGACCGATGTCTGCGCATTGTTAGCCAACTGCCCCTGCTTGGAGACGGCGCCGGGAGCCGGGGTGACCAGCGTGAGCCCGATCGGCTGGGCCGTGTCGACGCGGTAAAGCAGGTGGCTGGCGCTGACCGACCAATGCCCCGGCCGCCAATCCAGCCGTCCCAGCATCGTCTGCCCGCGCGAATCGAAATCCTCCCGCGACCGGAAGAGCGCTTCCCCTTCGTTGGGGAGCGGCAGGAAGGAGTTCAGGTAACGCTGCATCAACGGGTCGAGCCGATTGGCTGGGATGATGCCGTTCGGAAACGGCGTGTTCGTGGCCGGGTCCTGCGGGGGCGGGCTGAGCGCGGAGAGATCACCGGAACGCTCCGCCAGGCTCAAGGTCGGCGTGGTGGCGGTGTGACGTTGGCGGGTAGTCCAGCCCTCGGCGTCAAGGAATAGGAATAGCTTTTTCTTCTTCCACAGCGGACCGCCGATTTGTCCGCCGCCCGTCCAGCCGCCCAACGAATCCGCGCTGTCGTCAAACGACAGGATCGGCCTGCTATGCGGCCGTCCGAAGGCGCGCAGTTGCCCGTGCCAACTGGCGCCGCCGCCGCGCGAGACGGCGCGGATCACGGCTCCGGCGTTGCGGCCTTCAATGGCCGAGTAGGTGTGGGTAACGGCGCGAAAAATCTCGATAGCCTCCGGCGCCGGCGCGAACGTGGCGGCCTGCGCCCCGGTCAAACGATTTTGGGCGTTGTTGGCGGCGCCGTCGAGTTGATAATTAATCGCCGACCGCCGCGATCCGTTGGCGGAGACCGCCGCGCCGAGGCCCGTGATCGGGTTGATCTCCAACGGCTCCACCGGCGTCATGCCGGGGGCGAGCTGTTGCAGCTTGTCAATGGCCGTGCGGCCCTGGCTGCCCAGCAACACGGGCGCAGCGTCGATCTGCTCCCGCGCCAATCCGTATTCCAGCGCGATGGTCTCCAGCCCGGCGCGCGGGCGCGCCAGCGGGGGCGGCAGCTCTTCAAGCGTAATCGCGGCTTCCACGGGCGAGTCCGGCAACAGCTCGCGCTCGGGAAGTCGCTGCGCGGCGTAGCCTTCCTTGAAGACCGACAAGGCGTAACGGCCGCTGCGCAGATCGAGGAATTCGAACTGACCGGCGATGTCGGTGCGGGCGATCAGGGTTTCCCCGCTGGCGGTATTGACCAGGCGCGCTTCAGCGTCGCGCAGCGGGCGGTTGGCCGAGTCCGTCACCCGGCCCGACAGGGACGCCGGCGGCAACAGTTGACCCTGCGCTCCCGCCCAGGGCAGGAACGCGATCAACCCAATGGAAACAAGAACGAAGCGGAGCATGCCGCTCTTAGCGGAGAACGGACAAGCGCTCCTGAAGGTTTCTCGAAGATGACCGCACCACGTACAGCAGCTCACCCAGCGAAGCCGGCTCGGCCTCCAGGCGCACCGCGGAGTCGCCGCTGACCAGGATCGCCGACAGGTTCTGGTCGAGCTTCAGCGCCGCGTTGAGCAGCGCCCGCGAGTCTGCGGACAAGTCCGGCGCGACGGCCTCGCCCTCGCGCGCGCCCTTGGTCGCCCAATAGCGGCGGGGCAGGGCCTCGGAAAGCTTCGTATACAGCCGCTTCTCGCTGGTACGAACCGCCGACAACGTCCTGCGGGCCCCGGCGCGAAGCTCGTTGCGAGCCTGCTGGTCGAGGTTGTCCACATCCGTGCTGTCAAGCATCTCGTGCAGGGCGTAGGCGTGCCGTAACAGCTCCGAGTCCGCGTGCAGCACTTCGCTCACATAGCGCGCCACCTCGCCCTCAAGCAGGTCGGGGCGCGCCGTACGGAAAGAGCGCCGCGCGGCGTCGTTGTAGTGCTCCAGCAGAGCCGTGCGCACCAAACCGCCGATCGGACGGTCTTGCACTGTAACGCTTGTCGGCACGGAGGCGACAACTTGCTGCACGGTCTCGGTTGGCGGCTCGGCGAACGGCCGCTGTAGTGGCGGTAACTCCACCTCGGCTGCATAAGCCGATTCGGCGACCAGCGCCATCGGCGGAGCCGCCTGCGGCTGCACCGCGCTGGGCGGCGGCTGCAACGACGAACCGTCCAGCGACGCCTCGAAACGTTCGGGAACCGTCGCCGTCGCGACAACCGCAGGAACAGCGTCGGCAGTCGCCTGCGTCACGGGCGCCGGGGACGGACGCACGGGAGTGGAGAGCGTCAGTGTCGGCGCCAGGGGCGCGGACGCGGCGAACTCCAGCTCCAACGGCTGCCGAGCCTGCCAAGCGAAGCTGAACAGGCCGGCGGCAAGCAGCGCGGCGGCGGCGTAGACCGCGCGCCACGGGGCTGGGAACGTGAGCACACGGCTGCGGCAGGCGTCCAGCGCACGCTCCAATCGCGCCGCCGAGGCCAACCGCTGCCGCGGCGTCTCCTCGGGAATCAGCGCCCGCAGCTCATGCTCGACCTCGCTCAGCAGCGTTTGGGCGCGCAAAAACTCACCGTGGCAATCGCCGCAGCCTTCCAGGTGCTCGCTGACGGTCGGGACGGTCTCGCCGTCCAGGTGCAGCAGCAGATCTTCCATCTGGATGTGCGCTTTCGCGCCGGCTTGGAGCGCTATGCGTAGGCGTGCAAACGACGCGGCCTTAGCATCAGCCGACTCCCGTGGAGAGTCCGCCGCCAGGGCCGCGCTCACCAAACCGACCTCCGCGATCACGCGCGTCGAGGCGGCGCGGCACTCCGCGCAGGCGGCGGCGTGGGCCGCGCGCACTTCATCCAACTCGCCTTCAGCGAGTAGGAGTAGCTCGACCGTGCTCAGATGGTTCACGCTTTTCCGCATCCTGCAATTTCTTGATGGCCCGACTGATGTAACTCGCCACAGTAGAGATCGACAGCCCCAAAACCTCGCCGACTTCCCTGAACTTCAAACCTTCCGACCGCAACCGCAAGCACTCCATTTCGTGCTCGGTCAGTCTGTCCCATGGCAGTGACGATAGATGCAATCTGGCTTCCAGTCCCTGATCCGTGCCGCTCATGCGGCCTTCCAACCTTTCCCAACCTTCCTCATCCAGCAAGTCCGCTTTGGACTTCCGACCATGGTCGATGAGCAGGTTGTGCGCCACTCGAAACAGCCAAGCGCGCGGTTGGTCGATCTCGTCGCCACGGCTCCGCGACTGGAAGTACCGGATAAAGCTCTCTTGCAGGATGTCTTCGGCAGCCGACTGGTCGTCGAGATGCCGCCGCAGATAGCGCTTGAGGCTATCGCGATGCTCCGCAAAGAGCTCTTCCGTCTCCCACGCAGCGCCAGAGTTGTGGCCGAAGCCCGCCATTAAGGGACCTTCAGCTCGTGCGCCGCGCGCGCCTTGAAAAGTTTAGGACGATTCAGACGGACGTCTTTACGGCACGGGAGCCAAACTCATTTTCCGCCCGGTTGTGGAAAACTGTCAATGGGCTGTGGCCGATTGTCTCGCCTCCGTGTCCCCAGGAGCGTCCCCGGGAGCGCGATTTCCAGCGCTCGAGGCTGATATCATCGACCTTCCATGAGGACTCTCGCTTTGACTGCGGCGCTGGCGGCCGGTCTTGTTTCGCTGGCCTGTCCGGCCAACGAGCCCGGCGTTCCGCTTCCCGAGGAGTTTGGCGACGAGCTGCCCATTCAGCTTCTCTCCAGCGTGAACGTGGCCGATCCGAGGGCCGAGGAGCAGCTCGTGCGTGGATTTCACGGCCTGGAGCAGCGGGTGTGGCGCTGGACCATGCAGGAGTTCGTGGTGCTGTTGCAGCCGCCGCCCGCCCTCGCCGGCGCAGCTTATACTCTCGACGCCCGGCTGACGATTCCCGGCGTGACGCTGGAGCGGCTGGGACCGGTGACGGTAGCCGCAACCATCAATGAGGTCGAGCTCGCGCCAGAAACCTACTCGCAGGCGGCTGAGAACGTTCTGTACAGCCGCGAGGTCCCGGCCGAGGCGATCCGGCCGGGCGAGCCGGCGCGGGTGACCTTCCGGCTGGACAAGGCGATCGGCGCAGGCGAGCTCGACTCACGCGAGCTCGGCATCGTCGCGTTGTCGTTTGTATTGCGGTGAGCCCTCGCGCGATCAGTTTTCTGCTGCCGCCCGCGCTGTTCCTCAGCGTCTATTGGCTGGGGCTGTGGGTTTGGTTCCACACCGACGACTTTTCGTTGCTATTCCTGATGGAGCTGCCGTCGCGGGAATTTTGGCTGAGCCTGCTCCAACCGCGCGCCCAAGGCACGTTCAGGCCGCTCAGCGAACGCCTCTTCTTCCGGGTCATGTATGAGGGCTTCGGCCTTAACGCCTTCCCGTACAGGCTGGTCGTCTTCGCCACGCAGATCTTGAACCTCTGGCTGTTTGCGGCGCTGGCGCGCCGGATCAGCCGGTCCGGTCTGGTCGCCCTGGCGGCGGCCTGCTTGTGGGGCGCCCACCACGGCCTGGCGGTGACGATGAGCTGGTCGTCGGCTTACAACCAAGCGTTGCTGAGCCTGTTCGTCCTGCTGGGCCTGCACGCGTGGATACGGTTTTGTGACTCCGGCGGTTGGGGTTGGTACGCCTTGCAGTGGGTCGTGCTGGCCCTGGGTTTCGGGGCGCTGGAATCGATCGTGATCTACCCGGCGCTGATTTTGGGTTACTCGCTGCTGCACGGCGGCCGGCGCTGGGCCTGGACGCCGCCCCTGTTCGTCGGCTCGGCGGCGCTCACGGCTTTGCAGATGAGCTTCCGACCGGCGCGGGAGAGCCCGATCTACGCCATGAGCCTGGAGCCGCGCAGCCTGTTCGACACCTTCGTCCAATACATCGAGTGGGGCTTTGTGGGCCGCCAATACGAGGCATGGAGCGCGGCGGCGTGGCTGCTGGGGCCGGCTCTGCTGGCGTTCGCCGTGTGGGAATGGCGCCGGGGGCGTCCCGCGGCGCTGTGGGGCTGCGGCGTGTTTTTGTGCGGCGTCGCGCCGTATCTGCCGCTCGCCGGGCATCGCTCGGACTATTACCTCTTCCTGCCGGCGGCCGGGCTGGCGCTAGCGTACGGCGCCGCCTTGCGGACGGCCTGGGAGTCCGGCTGGGCGGCGCGAGCGGCATGGGCCGCGACGGTCGCGTTTTGCGCCTTCACTTGGGTTCATACGGCGCAGTCGATCGTCCGATACGGCTATGAAACGAGCATTCGGGCGAGGAATCTGGTCACCGGCCTGCGCTACGTGCGCGAACAGCAGCCCACGGCCACGATTCTGCTCACCGGCGTGGACGCACCGTTCTTCTACGCTTCGATTTACCACGACCTGTTCTCCATCGCGGGCGTTTTCGACGTCTATCTCGCCCCCGACGGCGCCGCGATCGAGCAGCTTCCGGGCTTCGACCCCATTGACGGCTTCTTCCTGCCGCCCCACCAGGCGCTGCTGGGCGTCCAGCGCGGGACGCTGGCCGTCTACGACGCCTCCGGCATAAGGCTGCGCGAGGTCACCCGACGCTACTCGCTGCGCGCCCCGGCGCGGCTGCGCGAGCTGACCGAATGAGCCCTGCTAGGATGACTTTTGATGCAAGTCACTCTCGCCTACGGCAAGACCGGTATTCCGCTCGACATTCCCGCTTCGGCCGCCGTGCTGGAGCCGCGCTACGCGCCGGACCTGCCTGATCCGCGGGCCGCGATCGCGGCGGCGATTGAAAACCCCATCGGCTGCGCGTCGCTGCGCAAGCTGGCGCGCGGGAAGAAGTCCGCGGCGATCTCGGTGTGCGACATCACCCGCCCGGCGCCGAACAAGCTGATGCTGCCGGAGATCCTGCGAGCGCTGGAAGAGGGCGGCATTCCGCGCTCGGCCGTCCGCATCCTGATCGCCACCGGTCTGCACCGTGAAGCGACTCCGGCCGAGCTCGAAGAGATCCTGGGCGCCGAGATCCTGGCGAGCTGCGAGGTCGATTCCCACCGCGCAAAAAACCTCGACGAGCAGGCGCACCTGGGCGAGACGCGCGGCGGCACGCCGGTGTACATCGACAAGCGCTTTGTCGAGGCTGACCTGCACCTGACGCTGGGCTTTATTGAGCCGCACCTGATGGCCGGGTTTTCGGGCGGACGCAAGCTGATTTCGATCGGGTTGGCGGGAGAGCGGACCATCAAGCGGCTGCACTCGCCGCTGTTCATGCGCGATCGGGCCGCCACCGAGGGCTCCTTCCCCGACAATCCGCTGCACCGCGAGCTGATCGAGATCGCCGGCATGGCCGGGCACGACTTCATGGTGGACGTGGCGCTGACGCATACCCGGGGAGTGGCGGCGGTCTTCGCCGGAGAGCCAAGGGCGGCCCACAGGGAGGGCGTGGAGTTCGTGCGGCGGTCGACCTTGGCGGCCGTGGACGAGCCGGCGGACCTGGTGGTGACCACCTCGGGCGGCTATCCCCTGGACTTGACGTATTACCAAGCGGTGAAGGGCGTCACGGCGGCCTCGCACGTGGTCAGGCCGGGCGGCACGATCCTGCTGGTGGCCGAATGCAGCGAAGGCCTGGGCGGACCAGAGTTTGCCGAGCTGGTGCGCAGCGGGCGGAGCTGGCGCGAGCTGCTAGACGACCTCGCCGGGGCGCCTGTAACTGTTGATCAGTGGCAGGCGGAAAAGCTGGCACTAGTGGCCCAAAACGTCAATTTGGCGTTTTGCTTGCCGGGAATCTCCGCTGAAGACCGCGCCTGCTTGTGGGGTCCAAGCTTTGATACGCCGCAACAAGCTTTGGACGCGTTGCGAGCCAAGCTGCCGGCGGGGTCGTCCACGCTGGTCATTCCGGAAGGGCCGTACGTCTTTACGCAGGTGCAGCCGAAAGCGGCGCTGGTGTAGCGGTCTTCGGCTGCACCTACTCCGTCCGCACGGCGATTAGCTTGCCCACGTCCAGCGTCGTCGCTCCGCCCGCCTTGGCCTCGGGCAGCTCCAGGGTCTCGTCGATGTTCTTGCAGCGCGTCTCGTCACACGCTTGGCCGCGAATGCGCAGCGTCGTCGGCCCCTGGCCCTTCTCCGGGCGCAGGCCGCCCTGCGCCAAGTTCAGCGTGGGTACCGAGCCCGCGTACTCCCCGATCGGGCTCGTGGTGAGCCGGAGGGAGCCGTTGCCGTGCGCAACGCTGGCCGGGAACTCGATCGTGAACCGCTCGGGGAGCGTCGCTGGCAGCGGGATCGCGATGGAACCACTGGAAGTGGCACGTACGTAACGTG
>CAYOPA010000156.1:0-10726 GCA_964405625.1 uncultured Bryobacterales bacterium | reverse complement strand
CGCGAAGGCGGCCGTACGATCGGCGCCGGCACGGTGTCGGACATTTTGGACTAGGGGTTGATCAATGCCGAAGGAACGGATCCGCATCCGGCTGAAAGCTTACGACTATCGAGTGCTCGATCAGTCGACGGGCGAAATTGTCGATACAGCTCGGCGGACTGGCGCACAGGTCGCCGGACCGATTCCGCTGCCGACGGTGAAGAACAAGTACACGGTGCTGCGCTCGCCGCACGCCGACAAGCGGTCGCGAGAACAGTTCGAGATTCGGACGCACAAGCGGTTGCTGGACATCCTCGAGCCCACGCAGGACACGGTTGATGCGCTGATGCGCCTCGACCTGCCTGCTGGGGTCGATGTAGAGATTAAGGCGTTCGGCAGCTAGCCGGCGTCCGGTTTAACGAGTGAGAAGGAAGGACTGATCATGGCGCCAGGGATACTCGGCAAAAAGATCGGCATGACCCAAGTCTTCGACAAAGAAGGCCGGGTCGTCCCGGTGACGGTGTTGCAGGCGGGCCCGTGCGTCGTCGTGCAGCGCAAAACCAAGAATAACGACGGCTACGAAGCCGTGCAGTTGGGTCTGGTGGAATTCGTCGCCGAGCGTCACGTGAACAAGCCGTCGGCGGGCCGCTTCAAGAAGGCGGGCGTGGAGCCGTCGCGCTATCTGCACGAGCTGCGGCTCGACGACCAGCCCGACAGCGAGCTTAAGACGGGCGACCGGATTTTGGCGAACGAGTTCAAGCCTACCCAGCGGGTCGACATTATCGGCGCCTCGAAGGGCAAAGGCTTCCAGGGCGTCATCAAGCGGCACGGTTTTTCCGGCGGTCCGGACACGCACGGTTCGATGACGCACCGGGTGCCGGGATCGATCGGACAATCCTCGTATCCGTCGCGCGTGCTGCGGGGGACGCGCATGGGCGGCCAGACCGGTAACAAGCAGATCACGACGATCGGGCTGGAAGTGGTGCGCGTGCTCGAGGATGACAACGTGATCCTGGTGCGCGGGGCTGTCCCCGGCGCTCCCGGCTCCCACGTTGTCATCAGGAGGTCGCGGAAGTAGTCATGGCGAGCATTGACGTTTACGATCTGAACAATCAGGTGGTCGGAACGGTGGAGCTGGCTGACGACGTCTTCGGCGTCGAGGTCAACGAGGCTCTGCTGCACGAATCGGTCCGCCATTACCTGGCCGGCCGTCGCGCCGGGACGCATAAGACCAAGGTGCGGCACGAGGTTTCCGGCTCGGGCAAGAAACTGTGGCGCCAAAAGGGCACCGGCCGGGCGCGCGTGGGCTCGATCCGTTCGCCGCTGTGGCGGCATGGCGGCACCGTGCACGGACCGCAGCCGCGGGACTACTCCTTCAAGTTCAACCGCAAGATGCAGTTGGGCGCGGTGCGCTCGGCGCTGACGGCAAAGCTGCGGGATGGCGGGATAAAGGTCGTTAAGGAGCTGGCGCCGGCGTCGCACAAGACGCGTGATTTTTCGACGGCGCTGGGCAAGCTCGAGCTCAACGGCAAGGTGCTGCTGGTGGATAACGAGCAGAATTCGAACCTGCTGTTGGCGAGCCGCAACCTGCCAGGGGTGACGCTGATCACGAGCCGCGAGATGGAGCCGTATCATCTGCTGGCGCACGAGCGGATCGTCTTTTCCGAAGCGACGGTCGCCAAGTGTTGCGAAGCGTTCGCCGGCCGCCGCAAGGCTGCGGCGATCGAAGGGGAGGCATCCTAAGATGACGCCGTACGAAGTTTTACGCGGTCCGGTCGTGACTGAGAAATCTGAAGCAATCCGGGCCGAGCAAAAGACACTCTGCTTCAAGGTGCACCGCGACGCGACGAAGACGGACATTCGCAACGCCGTGCGCAAAGTTTTCAATGTCGAGGTGGCGGACGTGCGAACGATCAACTACCCCGGCAAGCTCAAGCGGCGTGGGCGCTACGCGGGCTACCGCTCGGATTGGAAGAAAGCCTACGTGAAGCTCAAGGACGGCCAGAAGATGGTCGAGTACGCGCAGATCTAAGCGCGGGGCGAAGTCCACGGAAAGACCAAGAGGCGCGAGAGCTGAACGATGCCGATTAAGACATACCGGCCCACTACGAAGACCAGGCGTTTTCAAACGACGGTGACGCGTGAAGAGATCACGCGGCAGACGCCGGAGAAGTCGCTGACCGCGGGCCTGACCAAGTCGGGCGGGCGCAACAACTACGGTCGCATCGCGATCCGCTTCCGCGGCGGCGGTCACAAGCGGCGCTACCGCACCATCGACTTCAAGCGCGACAAGCGTGGCGTGACGGCCACGGTGGTGTCGATCGAGTACGATCCGAACCGCTCGGCGAACATTGCGTTGCTCAAGTACGAGGACGGCGAGAAGCGCTACATTTTGCAGCCGGTGGGCCTGAAGGTCGGCATGACGATCCTGGCCGGTCCGGAAGCGGATATTCTGGTGGGCAACGCGTTGCCGCTGGAGAACATCCCGCCGGGAACGCTGGTGCACAATGTGGAGCTCCGGCCGGGCAAGGGCGGCCAGATGGGCCGCGCGGCCGGCGCGGAGATCCGGCTGGTGTCCAAGGAAGGCGGCACGGCGCTGTTGCGGTTGCCCTCGGGCGAGATTCGCAAGGTGGATACCACCTGCATGGCGACGGTGGGCCGGGTCGGCAACGTCGATCACGGCAATGTGAGCCTGGGCAAGGCGGGCCGCAAGCGTTGGTTGGGACGGCGTCCGCACAACCGCGGCGTCACGATGAATCCGGTCGATCCCCCGCATGGCGGCGGCGAGGGCCGCACCTCGGGCGGCCGTCACCCGGTGACGCCTTGGGGCCAGCCGACGCGCGGATTCAAGACGCGCAACAACCCGCGGACGGACAAGTTCATCCAGGCCAAGCGCGGCAAGAAGAATCGTTAGGCGGAGCTTTGGATATATGGGTCGTTCACTGAAAAAAGGACCGTTTTACGACGAGCACCTCGATCGCAAGGTCACGCAGGCGGCCGAGTCCGGGCGCAAGCAGGTGATTCGGACGTGGTCGCGTCGCTCGACGATTCTGCCCGAGTGGGTGAATCACACGATCGCGGTGCATAACGGACGGAAGTTCATCCCGGTGTTCATCTCCGAGAACATGGTCGGGCACAAGCTGGGCGAGTTTGCGGCGACGCGGACCTTCCGCGGGCATGCCGGAGCGAAGAAGGGTTAACCACGATGACTGCGACGGCAAAGCTTAATTACGTACGGGTTTCCCCGCAAAAGGCGCGTCTGGTGGTCGACTTAATCCGCGGGCTGCCGGTCGAGGAAGCGTTGACGACGCTGAAGACGACCAACAAGGCGGTCGCGCCGAAGGTGGCGAAGCTGCTGCAATCGGCGGTGGCCAACGCCGAGGATATCGGCGACGTGGACGTGGACGAGCTGCGGGTCTCCGAGGCCTACGTCAACGAGGGGCCGCGGCTGAAGCGCATCCGGCCGGCGCCGATGGGGCGGGCGTACCGCTACGTGCATCGGTTGGCGCATATCGTCATCCGAGTGTCCGACGGCCGCAACGATGACATTGAGCTCGACGACGAGGGGACGGAAGAGTAACGATGGGTCAAAAAGTACATCCCTACGGCTTTCGCCTAGGGTACACCAAAGGCTGGCGGTCGCGCTGGTTCGCCGGCCACGGCTATGCGGACCTCGTCGCCGAGGATCTCAAGCTCAAGGCTGAGTTGCGCAACAAGCTGCGCGCGGCCGGCATCAGCTCGATCGAGCTCGACCGTCCGGGCAACAAGCTGCGGATTGCAATTCGCACCGCCCGGCCGGGCATTATCATCGGTCGTCGCGGCTCGGAGATCGAGAAGCTCAAGCTGGACTTGCAGACCAAGACCAAGCGCGAGGTCTATATCGACATTCAAGAGGTTCACCGGCCTGAGCTCGATGCTCAGCTTGTGGCCGAGTCGGTGGCGATGCAGATTGAGAAGCGCGTGGCGTTCCGGCGGGCGATGCGCAAGGCCGTGGATTCGGCGCTGCGATTCGGCTGCAAGGGCATCAAGATCATGGTGGCCGGGCGCTTGAATGGCAAAGAGATCGCGCGCTCGGAGTGGCACCTGCAAGGCCGTCTGCCGTTGCAGACGCTGCGGGCCGACATTGATTACGGGTTTTCGGAAGCGCATACGACCTACGGAGTGATCGGGGTCAAGTGCTGGGTTTACAGGGGCGACCTGCTGGACAACCAGTCGCGGCGGGATGATCCGGAGCCTTCGCGCCGCCGCGAGCCGCGAGGCGCCGCGCGGGGGCCGCGCCGCGATCAAGAGGCGACGCCGCCGGTTGTCGCCAGGCCGACCGTAGCCGCCGCGCCGCCCGTGGCGGCAACACCGCCGGCGGCCGCTCCGACGGTCGGGCGTCCGGACGAGGGAACGGAGGGCGGCGCCTAACCGGCGTGCGCACAAGGAGCGATCGACGATGTTGATGCCAAAAAAGGTCAAGCACCGCAAGGTGCAGCGCGGCAACCGCCGCGGCAAGGCTTGGCGCGGCTCGGGCCTGGATTTCGGCGACTACGGCCTTAAGGCCCTGGAGCCGGCCTGGGTGACGGATCGGCAGATTGAGGCGGTGCGTATCGCGATCATGCGGCACGTCAAGCGCGGGGCGAAGCTTTGGATCCGCATCTTCCCGCACAAGCCGATCACGAAGAAGCCGCCCGAGACCCGCATGGGTAAAGGTAAGGGCGCGCCCGATCAGTGGGTGGCCGTGGTGAAGCCGGGCAAGATGATGTTCGAGATCGAGGGCGTCAGCGAGGATGTGGCGCGGCGGGCGATGCATCTGGCGGCGCAGAAGCTGTCGGTGCCGGTGCGGTTTGTGAGCCGCGAATCGGGAGGATTGCTGTGAAGGCCGACGAGTTTCGGAATCTGAAAGGCGCGGAATTCGGCGCCAAAGAGGCGGAGATTCGCGAGCAGATGTTCCGGCTGAAGTTTCAGCTCTCGATGGGGCAGACCGACGGGTTGCGCAAGTACCGCGGGCTGCGCAAGGATCTGGCGCGGTTGTTGACAATTCAACGCGAGAAGGAGCAGGCGAGCTAGCGATGGCTGAAACACCTCAGGCAGGGATGCCCGGCGAAAAGCCGGAGGCGGCCGAAAAGCCGGTCCCGCACAAGAACCGCAAGGTCGGCGAAGTCGTCTCGACCAAGATGGATAAGACCATCGTCGTCGAGGTGACGCGCCGCGTCGCGCACCCGCTGTATCGCCGCATCGTCAAGCGCAAGAAGAAGTTTCTGGCGCACGACGAGTCGGGCGACGCGCGCAAGGGCGACCGGGTCCGCATCGTGGAGTGCCGACCGTTGAGCAAGCGCAAGTGTTGGCGGCTGGAAACGGTCGTGCTGCGCGCCAAGCGCGCCGAGGATTAGGCGCGGAGTGAATCCGGTTTGCCGTTGGCCGGGACGCCTGTAGGCAACGGCAAGATTTCGGATTGAGCAAGATTTCGGACTGAGAACGAAGGGGAGTTGAACAAGCCATGATCGGCATGCAAACCAGGCTCGAGGTCGCTGACAATTCCGGCGCCCGCAAGCTGCAGTGCATTTTGCCCCGCGGCGGCAACGTCGGCGACAAGGCGGGGTTGGGCGACATTGTGACCGCTTCGGTCAAGGAAGCCTCCCCCGACGGCAACGTGAAGAAGGGCGCGGTGGTGAAGGCCGTGATCGTGCGGTTGCGGAAGGAAACGCGCCGCCGCGACGGGACCTACATCCGGTTCGACCAGAACGCGGCGGTGTTGGTCAACGACATCGGCGAGCCGATCGGCACGCGCGTCTTCGGGCCGGTGGCTCGTGAGCTGCGCGACAAACGGTTCATGAAGATTGTCTCGCTGGCGCCGGAAGTTCTGTAGGGAGCGCGAGGACGAAGATGACTGCCCAACAGGAAAGGATTAAAACGCGCCTAGTGCGCGAGGACACGGTGGAAGTGACCGCCGGCCGCGATAAAGGCAAGCGCGGCCGGGTGCTCGAAATCGACCGCAAGAAGGGACGCATTCTCGTCGAGCACGTGATGGTCGCCAAGAAGCACGTGCGCCCGAACCCGCAGAAGCAGATTAAGGGCGGCATCGCGGAGAGCGAAGCGTTCTTCAATCTGTCGAATGTGCAGATTGTGTGCCCGCAATGCGGACCTGTCCGCATTGGCATGCGGGTCGACGAAGACGGAACCAAGACCAGGATCTGCCGCAAGTGCGACCAGCCCCTGGAGAAGAAGAAGCGGACGGCCAAGTAACCATGTCGGTAAGGTTCAAGCAGAAATACACGGACGAGGTCGCGCCGGCGCTCCAGAAGGAGTTCGGCTACACGAGCCCGATGGCGATTCCGAAGATCGCCTGTGTCAAGCTCAATATGGGGCTGGGCGAGGCGATCTCCAACTCGCGGCTGATGGATGCGGCCGTGGAAGAGCTTGCCGCCATCGCCGGTCAGCGGCCGGTGGTGACGAAGGCGAAGAAGTCGATCGCGGCCTTCAAGCTGAGAGAGGGAATGCCAATCGGCTGCATGGTCAGCTTGCGCGGGGACCGGATGTACGAGTTCCTGGACCGGCTGATCTCCATCGCGCTGCCGCGGGTGCGCGATTTCCGCGGCGTGCCGACGAAGTCTTTCGACGGCCGCGGCAACTATACCCTGGGGGTTCGCGAGCACGTGATCTTCCCGGAAATTGATTTTTCGAAGGTCGACAAGTCCAAGGGCATGAACGTCACGATCGTGACCACGGCCAAGAGCGATCCGGAAGCGCTGAGCCTGTTGCGGCGCATGGGCATGCCGTTCCGCCGCTAGCGCGGCGCGGGGCGATCGACCGGAAACGGGAACGAGAAGGGAATCGAGGACGAACGAAATGGCGACAACGGCCAAAATGGCGAGGGAGCTCAAGAAGCTCAAGTTCAAGGTGCGGTACCGCAACCGCTGCCGCCGCTGCGGACGTCCGCGCGGCTACATCCGCAAGTTTGAGATGTGCCGCATTTGCGTGCGGCAACTGGCCCTGCTCGGCGAGCTGCCGGGCGTGGTTAAGAGTAGCTGGTAGCCGCGGCGAGGAGCAGACACAGACCATGGTTACCGACCCGATCGCAGACATGCTCACGCGCATCCGGAACGGCATGAGCGTTGGCAAGCCGCGCGTGGACATGCCGGCTTCCAAGCTGAAAGTCGAGATGGCGCGCATCTTGAAAGAAGAAGGCTACGTGACGAACTATCGCGTGGCCGAAGAAGACGGCAAGCGCACCATGAAGGTGTACTTGAAGTACCGGCCCGACAACCGTCCGGTGATCACGAAGCTGGAACGCATTTCGCGGCCCGGTTGCCGAGTCTACGTCGGCTCGGACGAGATCCCGAAGGTCATCGGCGGACTGGGTATTAACATTTTGACGACCTCGCGCGGCGTGATGACCGACCGCAAGGCGCGGACGATGGGCGTGGGCGGCGAGCTGCTCTGCCGGATTTACTAGGAAGATCGAAGCAATGTCGAGAATAGGCAACAACCCGATTCCCGTGCCGGCCTCGGCCAATGTCGAGATCGGCGAAAATCTGATCCGGGTGAAGGGTCCGAAGGGAGAGCTGACGGCTCCGATTCCCACGGGGGTTTCCGTCGAGCTCGAAGACGGGGCGCTGAAGGTCAAGAGAGCCGGCCCCGGGTCGGCCGCGCTGCAAGGTCTGGCGCGGTCGTTGATGTCCAACGCGGTCGTCGGAGTCACCGAGGGCTTTAAGAAAAACCTGGAGATCGTCGGCGTCGGCTACCGCGCGTCGGTGGCGGGCCGGGTGGCTGTGTTCAATCTCGGCTACTCGCATCCGATTGAGGTGCTCATGCCCGAGGGCGTCACCGTCACGATCGAAGGCCAGACGAAGATTGAGGTCGCCGGCTCGGACAAGCAGGCGGTCGGACAACTCGCGGCGATGATTCGCCAACTGCGGCCGCCGGACCCTTACAAGCAGAAGGGCGTCCGGTACGTGGGCGAGGAATTGCGGAAGAAGGAAGGCAAGAGCGGCTCGAAGTAGCCCGGCCAGGCAGGACGAAGACGACATGTATACGCCGCCGAATCGAAAAAGAATTCGTGAAAACGTGCACTCCCGCATCCGGCGGAAGCTGCGCGGCGAGGCCGCCCGCCCGAGGCTGGCAGTCTACCGCTCGCTTAAGCACGTCTATGCGCAGATCATCGACGACATCGCCGGCACGACGCTGGCGGCGGCTTCGACGCAAGACAAGGAGCTGGGCCTGAAGTACGGCGGCAACATCGAGTCCGCCAAGGCTGTCGGCAAGCTTCTGGCCGAGCGCACCAAGGCCGCCGGCATTGAAACCGTGGTTTTCGACCGCGGCGGGCACCGCTATCACGGGCGTGTCAAGGCTCTGGCCGACGCCGCGCGCGAAGCCGGGCTCAAGTTCTAGTAACGACAGGCGAAGGAATAGGCAACAACAGACAGTCATGCCGGTACACCGCGAAATCATCGATCCGACCGACCTCGACCTCAAAGAACAGGTGGTGTCGATCAACCGCACGACGAAAGTCGTCAAGGGCGGCAAGAACCTGAGCTTTTCGGCGCTGGTTGTGGTGGGCGATCCGTCCAAGCACGTCGTCGGCTACGCCAAGGGCAAGGCTAAGGAAGTGCCTTCGGCGATCCGCAAGGCGATTGACAAAGCGAAGAAGAACCTGATCCGGGTGCATGTGGCCGAGCACACCATCCCGCACGAGGTGTTGGGGCGCTTCGGCTCCGGCCAAGTACTGCTCAAGCCGGCGCGGCAAGGTAAAGGCACCATCGCCGGCGGCGCCGTGCGCGCGGTGGTGGAAGCGGCCGGCATTCAGAACGTGTTGACCAAGTCGATCGGGACCAAGAACGCACAGAACGTGATCAAGGCGACGTTTAACGGCTTGCTGCAGTTGCGTGACAAGGCGGAGATCGCCGAAATTCGCGGCATGGATGCGGCCAACCTTTAGGGTTGGCGGGGAAAGACGATGGCGAAAATGATCAAGATCAAGCTCGTACGCAGCTACCATGGCGCGCCGGCGAAGCTCAAGAAGGTCGTCAAGGGTTTGGGGCTGATCAAGATGGACCAAGTGGTCGAGCGGCCCGATAACGAAGCGACGCGCGGCATGGTGGCGAAAATCCCGCATCTGGTGGAGGTGCAACAATGAACTTAAGCGATTTGAGACCTCCGGACGGCTCGCGGCACAAGCGCAAGCGGGTGGGGCGCGGACCGGGTTCGGGACACGGCAAGACGGCGGGACGCGGCGAGAAGGGACAGCGCTCGCGGTCGGGCTACAAGGGCAAGCGCGCCTTTGAAGGCGGCCAGATGCCGCTGGTGCGGCGGGTGCCCAAGCGCGGCTTCACCAACATATTCCGCAAGGAGTATGCGATCGTCAATTTAGACCGCCTCAATGAGCTCGAAGGCGCGGAATTCACCCCCGAGGGGCTGCTCGAAGCGCGCGTGGTGCGTAAGCTGCAAGCCGGCCTGAAGGTTTTGGGCGACGGCGAAATCGGTCGCGCGGTCACGGTGCGCGCGCACCGCTTTACGGCCTCGGCCAAGCAGAAGATCGAAGCCGCCGGCGGCCAGGCGATCGTCATCGAAAGAGCGGCGCCAGCAGCGGCGGAGTAGCTGGAGTAGCTTAGGTAGACGCGAATGGGTAAGTTCCTCGAAGCTTTTGCGAATGTGTTCCGGATTCCGGATCTGCGCACGCGCGTGATGTTCACGCTCGGGCTGCTGGCCGTGTATCGCATTGGCGCGCACATTCCGACGCCGGGCGTGAATACGGCCGAGCTGCAGCGGCTCTTTGAGCAGGCTTCCGGCACGGCGCTGGGCTTCTTGGATCTGTTTTCGGGCGGCCAGCTCAGCCAGCTTACGATCTTCGCCCTGGGCATCATGCCCTATATCACGGCGTCGATCATCTTGCAGTTGTTGACGGTCGTGGTGCCGACGCTGGAGAAGCTGCAGAAAGAGGGCGAGCTGGGCCGGCGCAAGATCACGCAGTGGACGCGCTACCTGACAATCATTCTCTCGGTGGCGCAGTCGATCGCGTTTTCCGGCGTGGTACAGCAGTCGGGGCTGGCTTACGATCCGGGCTTTGGCTTCACCGCGATGACGGTGATCACCCTGACCACCGGAACGGCATTTGTGATGTGGCTGGGCGAGCAGATCACCGAGCGCGGCATCGGCAACGGCATGTCGCTGATCATCTTTGCAGGCATTGTGGTCGGCCTGCCGGGCGCGATTCAGAACCTGTATGAGAACGTCTTCGTCACCGGCGAGTGGAGCATCTTCCAACTGATCTTAATTTTGGTGGCGATGGTCACGGTGGTTGCGTTCATCGTCCTGGTGGAGCGCGGCGAGCGGCGCATTCAAGTGCAGTACGCGCGCCGCATCGTGGGCCGCCGACAAATGGGCGGGCAGTCCACGCATCTGCCGCTGAAGGTTAACTCGGGCGGCGTCATCCCGGTGATTTTCGCTTCGTCGATCCTATCGTTTCCGCAGACCCTATCGTTGGTGGTCACCGACAGCCCCTATCTGTCGAATCTGCTATCGACGATCTCCTACGGCGAGCCGCTGTATGTGCTGCTCTATGTGGTCGGCATTGTGTTCTTCTGCTTCTTCTACGTGTCGATCATCTTCAACCCGAACGAGGTTGCGGACAACATGCGGAAGTACGGCGGATTTGTTCCCGGCATTCGGTCCGGCAAGCCGACGGCGGATCACATTAACAACATTTTGACGAAGATCACTTTGGTGGGCGGTTTGTACCTGGCGCTGATCTCGGTGATCCCGGACT